>CAZHRI010000038.1:0-5484 GCA_964534725.1 uncultured Candidatus Saccharibacteria bacterium | reverse complement strand
TTGGTGATCCCACCGGGAATCGAACCCGGGTTGCCAGGATGAGAACCTGGTGTCCTAACCGCTAGACGATGGGACCGTGAAATACATCGCATATTATAGCATGCTAATCCCGACTAGACCAGAGTACTTGTGATTTTTGCGCACTTAAATCATAATACTACACATGTCAGGGGGGCAACTCTATTAATCCACGCGCTATCAATAGGTTTTGGTTACGTCGGCTTTGCGAGGCCGTGCTGTTTGTCAGTCTCACGATCCTCTCGTTGTATGCCTGGGCGCGGTTCATACCGGGAGACTTTAGCCTGCCGATAGGCCTGCTCATCGATGAGATAACCGCAGGGGTCGCAGCAATATCATCTATCTTCTCGTTGATATTTTGCTTTTGGTTGCCAAAGAAGCACACCGTTGCGCTTTCGATTGTGTTGTATCTTCTCGCCGTTGCCGTCATCTCAACCCTTATATTCACCAGTGGCGGGCTCAACTCTCCGTTTATTAGCTCATGGCTAATAGTTGCGCTGTTTGCAGGCTTCTTTGGAGTTTTTGTCGCAATGGGCATGGCAGGCCTCGCCATCGCACAAATATTGCTCTCGTATAGCCTTCAAACCCCAGAACTGCCTGCCATTATCACACACGTAATATTTGGTATAGCTCCTCTCATTCTAAGTTTCGTGCTCTGGCACAGACAGCCTGAAAAAAAGACCGACACCTCTTTACGCGACCTCGCCAATCGACTCAGCACCGTTGAAGGCAAGTCGGATGTAGTAATCAACAGCATCGACGACGGCGTCGTGGCAATCAACCGCAGTGGCATAATCGACCTTATTAACCCGGCGGCTCAGGCTTTAGTCGGCTGGAATCAGGGTGATGCGCTTGGGCTAGACTGGCGCAGTGTCTTTAAGCTCGTCAACATAGAAGGCAGGGAAGTGCCCGAAGTAGAAAACCCCATTGCCATTGCACTCGCCACAAATAATCCAAGTCACAGCGATAAGTTTTCTCTCCTAACTGGCAGCGACAAAAAACGCCTTGTGTCGGTCGTGAGCTCACCTGTGGGTAGTGGCGAAGATGGTATCATCGTGATCTTGCGCGACATCACCAAAGAAAAGGCCGAGGAGCGCGAGCAAGCCGAATTCATCTCGACGGCCAGTCATGAGATGCGTACACCCGTCGCCTCTATTGAAGGTTACCTCGGCCTGGCGCTCAACCCTGCAACAGCTACTATCGACGACAAGGCGCGTGACTTTATTACCAAGGCACATGAATCAGCCAGACATCTAGGAGAGCTGTTCCAGAACCTTCTTGACGTGAGCAAAGCAGAAGATGGAAGGCTCAAGAATGAGCCCCAGGTGATCGACGTGTCAGCGATGGCCGGGGATATCCTCGAGGGACTGTCCCATCTTGCAGCCGCAAAGCAACTACGCCTCCTGTTCAAGCCCAACCCCACGTTCGAAACAGGCAGTACCGACCGAAAGCTCCAGCCCGTATTTTATGCCGATGTTGACCCAAGCCACTTCCGAGAAGTTGTGGCAAACCTCATCGAGAATGGCATTAAGTATACTATGTCAGGCGATGTCATCGTAGACGTGACGGGTGATGACAGTATCGTTACCGTAAGTGTCCAAGATACCGGTATAGGCATTCCAGCCGAAGATTTACCACACCTGTTCCAGAAATTTTACCGCGTCGACAACTCAGACACGCGCGAAATTGGTGGCACGGGCCTGGGGCTCTATTTATGCCGACGACTCGCCGAGACTATGGGAGGAAATCTTCGGGTCGAAAGCGAGTACAAGAAGGGTAGTACATTCTTTCTCGACATCCCTCGCATCAGCCACGAGGAAGCCATGAGGAAACTCAATGAATTGCCTGACGAGCTGCCCTCTATCATCACACAGCCCGCACCGCTACCGACTGACACCACTCAGGACCCAGCCGACCCAATCCAGCTTGTGCCAGCCCAAGACTATACGAATACACAGATCACGACACCGCAGACCATCACACAAATTCCAGTGACACATATCACTGAGCCGCAGCCTCTGCCGCAACCACAATCTACTATCACTCCGCAAATGAGCCTGACCGATATCGAAGCTGTCGCACGACAACCGCTCAGTGCACCTCAGATGCCAATCCCTCCCACGCCCCAGCCGCCTGAAGCAATATATCAACAGCCAGCACCAAATCAAGCAGCCCCGCAGCCCACCCCCTACTATTCACCGATAGAGGCGCCCGTCCAGGCACCCCAGCCTACGACAGAACAACCAGTTCGCCAACAAATAGTCGAGGCCCCACCTCGCAACCCTCAATAGAGCACAAGCGCTATAGCTTTTTTCTAATTCCTCGTATATAGTAAGGAGCATATATGACAAAAATATTATTGGTTGAGGATGACAAAAGCCTACGCGAAATTTACGGCGTACGACTTTTGGCAGAAGGCTACGACATCGTATCAGCGGGCGACGGTGAAGAAGCTTTGGCCATGGCTATAAAAGAGCGCCCAGCACTTATCGTAAGTGACGTAATGATGCCAAAGATTTCGGGTTTTGATATGCTCGACATCCTACGCTCAACCACAGAGACGAAAGACATTAAGGTAATCATGATGACTGCACTCTCATCAGAAGACCAACGCCAGCGCGGCGAGCGACTTGGTGCCGATCGTTATCTAGTGAAGTCTCAGGTCGGTATTGAAGATGTGGTGCGCACTGTACACGAAGTACTCGGCGATCTACCCGGCATGACGCCGGCTACGCCTCAGCCTACCGCCGCTCCGCAGCAACCTACGTCGGACGTTGGTCGACCAGATGTCGCCTCACTCTCACCACAACCTCAGTCAGTTGCTCAGCCGCAACAGATGGCTCAACCGGCTCCGCAGCAGCCTTCACCTCAGCCAGCTGCAGCTCCACAACCCGCTGCGTCGCAACAACCACACGTTCTCCCGCAGCCTACCGCACCATTTTCATCCTCAACTCCTCGACCTACAGGGCTTGGCGACCGGGTTCTGCAACCGCTACAACCCGCCGACTCATCGCAAGACCTGGCAAAAATGATGGAGCAGGAACTATCTGGCATCCCTCAGCCAGCCACGCCGCAGCAACAGACTCAGCCGGCAGCCCAGGCAATGCCATCGGCTATGCCACATGCTCCTCAGCCTCAGTCAGCGCCTTCTGCGACCATTCCGCAACCTGCAAGTACCATGCCAGCACAGACCGAAGGATCAGCACCGCAGCAACAGCCGCCGCAGCCATCGGGCTTTGGGACCCCGCAGCCACCAACCCAACCAAACGCTTAGCGACTTATCTATCCGTGAGTGATATCTCAACAGACCCAACACCGCAACGACTCAACAAATACGTTGCGGTTTCATTAGGAGTATCCAGACGACAGGCCGATCAGCTAATAGAGCAGGGCAGGGTAGCCATCAACGGAACACCTGCAGTAATTGGCGCCCGCGTACAGCCGGGTGATGCCGTTACCTGTAACGGACAATCCATTCAGCCGCAGGGTCTCGTCTATGTAACATTCCATAAGCCCGTCGGCTATGTCTGCTCCCGTCGACGCCAGGGCGACACACCGACCATCTATGAGATTCTGCCGACTGCGTATCATCAGTTAAAACCTGTGGGGCGTCTTGATAAAGATAGTTCTGGCCTCATTCTCCTGACCAACGACGGAGACTTTGCCTTCAGGATGACACACCCATCATTTAAGAAGAATAAGCGCTACCTCGTCACATTAGACCGGTCCCTGGAGCCACTCCACCGACAAATGATCAGCGATTTTGGCGTCGACCTGCCTGACGGACGTAGCCAGATGACGCTTAGCCGACAGGAAGACGGCGACGAAACACGCTGGGTCGTTGAGATGAGCGAAGGGCGCAACAGGCAAATTCGCCGCACCTTCCTGGCGCTAGGCTACACTGTCACGAAGCTCCACCGAACCAATTTTGGAGATTATTCACTTGGTGATATGAAGCGCGGCGAGTATAAAACTATCAATATCTCATAGTTGAGATATACCAACTCGACACTACATCTAGCGTCCTGCTCCACACATAGCGTAGATAGCTGCAATCTCAGGTGGATACCGCTTATGCTCGCAAAATCTCGCGACCTCTGGTATACTTAGGCAAAGTTATGGCCTCAAAACTACCAACAGTTGCAATTATCGGTCAAGCGAACGTCGGTAAGAGTTCGCTTTTTAATCGTCTCGTCCGGGCCAGACAAGCCATCGTCGCCGAAGAAGCTGGTACCACGCGAGACAACGTTGTCGGCAAAGTTAGCTACCTCCGACCAGAGAGCGTCGACCAAGAGGACGCATCGCAGTTCTGGCTAGTCGACACGGCAGGGCTAAAGAACCCAGAGGACGACTTTGAGGCAACCATCCAGGAGCAGATCGACGAAGCTGTCGTGGCAGCTGATGCCATTCTAGTTACTGTTGACAGTACGCTATACCCCACAGATGCCGACCGCTTGGTCGCCAAAAAAGCCCTTAAGAGTAAAAAGCCCGTCACGCTCATCCTCAACAAATGCGACCTCAAGGGCAGCCTACCTAGCGATGAATTCAAGCGCCTAGGCATCAAAGACATCATCCGCACCTCAGCCGAACACAGCCAGGGCATCTCTGAGCTACTCGACCACATTGGGTCTATCATCCCCGGCGCCGTTGATACTGAAGAAGACGACACTATTCGCGTGGCCCTGATCGGTCGACCAAATGTCGGTAAGAGCTATCTGTTTAACACTCTTGCGGGCAAGCAGCAAGCAGTTGTTGCCAACATCGCCGGTACCACTCGTGACCTCAACCGCATTACGCTTCGCTACGACCAGCAAGCCATTGAGCTTATCGACACAGCTGGCGTTCGTCGCCAAGGCAAGCAAGAGACCGGCATCGAGAAATTCTCAGTACTGCGCACCCTACAGGCCATCGAAGAGGCCGATGTGTGCTTCCTGCTCATGGATGTGAATGAGCTCAATACTCAATTAGACCAACGTCTCGCAGGCATCATCGATGAAGCAGGTAAGGGCATCGTCCTTGTGGTAAGCAAGTGGGACAGCGTTGAAGGTAAAGACGCCTACACTCGTGACGCACTCGCTCCTCGTATCTCGTACAATTTCAATTTCATTCCATGGGCACCACTCATTTTCACTTCGAGCGTCACCGGTCAAAATGTCACCAAGCTATTTGACCTCGCGCTCGACATCTACCGCCGACGTCGCCAAGAGACCAAGACGCGTCGCCTCAACGACATGCTGCAGCGCGCCATCTTGTCGCATCCGCCAGCTGGTCTCAAAAACACGCACCCGAAACTCCGCTACATCGTTCAGACTGACACCGCACCGCCATGGTTTGTCATCTACGGCTCGAACCTCAAGTTTGTTCACTGGAGCTATAAGCGATATCTCGAGCGTAGCCTTCGCGAAATTTACGATTACACCGGCACACCGATTAAGTTCTCATTCCGCGATGAGAAGCAGCTCAAGG
>CAZHRI010000037.1:0-5602 GCA_964534725.1 uncultured Candidatus Saccharibacteria bacterium | reverse complement strand
CCTACGACCAGCCAAAACACCGTCAATCCTGCACATACCGCCGTAAATAATGGCAGCCCAAGCGTCAGTATTAGCGGCATTGACAGCGCCGTGACAATACCGCCGCCCATCAATGGCTCAAACATCAGCTGCTTGTAGCCAAAGGCATCAACGGTATTGGTGCGATTTTTAGGGTCGACCATCTGCGCAAACAGCAGGCCGGTCGCTGTCATGCCCACCGCCTGACCGAAGCCAACGATTGCGTTCTGGAACCAATAACGCTTGAACATACGTCTTCCCAGGGCGAAAAATACAAATAGTGCCCAGACCATACCAACTGCATAGAGTAGCACGAAGACCCACACGTCATTCACCAAAAACTCAAGCGACATCGTGCCGATCGCTGCCATGATCAGTAGTGTGAGTGTCAATGTCGTCATCAACTCAACTACCTCACGAACTACCACTAGACCAAGTTTCTGCCAGATAAACTGCGCGGCCATGCCGCCAAACATTGCAAAAGTAAAGAGCGGCACGTAGACAAAGAACTTTGTACCGTCCTGTCCCCAGGTATGCGCCTCGAGCAGCAGCACACCCTGGTGCATCAACCAGCCAATGCCGACGCTGAGCGACAACAGCACTAGGTGCGACAAAAGTGAGCGCAGCGTGACAACCTTGCGCAGGCTAACTCCCTTGGCTCGAATTTCATGAACAATCTGATGATAATACACCTTATTACGCGCCAGTCGTATCGGTCCACCAACTTTCAAATGACCGGTGCGCCTGGCCCAGCTAATTAACACAATGCCAATTAGCAGAGCGGACACCAGGCTAGCCGTTGCGAGTCCGGTGGCTATCTGCCGTCCAGCTTCAAAATCCAAGTCATGAAACACCGTTGACATGCCTGCCACCGTACCGTGACCTCCTTGGAAACTTATTTCGAGTAGGGCAGCGCTAAATGTCGGCATGCCAAACATTGGCACCAATACAAATATGGCCAGTAGGCCAGCGACCACGTAGTGCCCCCATGCAATCGTTTGCCCAAATGCTGCCTGCGGACCAGCCAATTTCCACATCTTTTTGAGCGACAGGAACGGCTTACCGAGAAAAAGGCCAGCAAATACCAGCGTAATCATATGCTCTGGCAGTACCGACCACATATCATAAAACTGCCCTGGAATTTGCCAGTCAGGGAAATATTGACCGGCCACCTGCGGGCCAAAGACAAGAAGTAAGATCCCGGCCATTAAGGACGTCGGGAGAAATAATTTTTTTACCAGCGGTAAACGGACAAACAAATAGCCCGCAGCAACCGCTAGGGCGAGCAATAGCCCAGATATTAAATAGCTTGTGTTCATCAGCATAACCATTGTACCAAACCACCATTATAGGCCAAATTACTGGACTTTTTCAAAAAAGTGTGCTATAGTGGTACACACTGCATCCGAGTGGATACCGTCTCTAGCGTGGGTTAGATACAATATAAAGGTTCTCGCTGTTCGTCTGCAGCGATATTACTATTATCGCCCAAAGATGGGCAAGGAACTAAAAACATGACAACTTATAACAGTCGTACCGCTTCAAGGCGGCCAAATAACGCTGGGCGGAAATTTTCTGCGCCTCGGCGAAATCAACGCAAGCCACAGCGCGGTGCGTATATTCACCCAAGTAAATTTATCAATAAGGCTACCGTGACAACTACAGAGGTAGTTTACGAAGCCAAGCACACCTTTAAGGACTTTGGTTTCCAGAGTATGCTACAGCACAACCTTGACCAAAAAGGCTTTACCCAGCCGAGCGCCATTCAGGACCAGGCAATCAAGCCAATACTTGAAGGTAAGGACGTTGTTGGGCTTGCTAACACCGGTACCGGTAAGACCGCTGCCTTTGTATTACCACTAATAGAGAAGTTGATTGGTCGCCACCCAGAGCCAACAGTACTCATCATGGCGCCGACTCGTGAGCTCGCACTGCAGATCAACGAAGAATTCAAGACATTTTCACGCGGACTGCGGCTTTTCTCGGCCCTCGTGGTCGGTGGCACAGACATCAACAAGCAGATCCGCGAGCTTAAGCGCGGTCAGCACGTCATTATTGGCACCCCGGGTCGCCTTAAGGACCTCATGAACCGTGGCGTACTTGATGTCAGTACTGTTTCTTGCCTCGTTCTTGACGAAGCAGACCGCATGCTCGACATGGGCTTTGTCAATGACATTCGAAGTATCGTCCAGGCGCTACCAACCAAGCGTCAAACCCTGTTCTTCAGCGCGACGATTACTCCAAGTATCCGTACGCTTGTAAATGAGTTCTTGACCGACCACGTCGAGATTTCTGTTCGCACGGCAGACACCAGTGAGCGAGTTGATCAAGACGTCCTTTACGCCTCAGAGAAGCAAGAGAAGATTGACATGTTGATTAATCTGCTACAGACCGACGAGTTTGAAAAGACTCTAGTATTTGGTGAAACGAAGTTCGGCGTACAGCGACTGAGCGACTACATTGAACGGCAGGGCATCACTTCTGTTGCAATTCACGGCAACAAGTCACAGCCACAACGACAGCGAGCCCTACGTGCCTTTAAGGACAACCTCGCGAGTGTCATGGTGGCTACAGATGTCGCTGCCCGTGGACTCGACATCCCTAATGTGACACACGTCATCAACTTCGACCAGCCAATGACATACGAAGACTACGTTCACCGCATCGGTCGAACTGGTCGGGGCGGAGCAACCGGCAAAGCATTGACATTCGTACCAAAAAACAGCAACGAACGATACTAGTCGCACGAAGCGCCGAGGCGCGGTGTCAGGTTTGAAGAGGTGGTGACATATGAAATATCGCTATATTTTATGTGCGTACCAATAATACAGTAGCCCTCTGACGGCCCCATCTGTCCAGCCTCTGGAGGTGGCAGCGTCGGTATGCCGACCCACGGTCGCCAAAACTCGGTGATGGGGAAGCGTCCTCCTTCGCTCGTAAACCGTCGTATTAACTCATTCATAAAGTTCTGTACCGTCTCGTGATAGCTCGGATGATCGGGGTTGTGCGCGATTGCTGTATCAATATAGCTTTGCAGCATCTCCTGAGTAACCGACGGACTTGATACGTTAAAGCCGCCGTTCCAGCCATTAATCTGAAGATAGTTGACGTCGTACACACGGCAGCCAGAGATATAGGCAATAGTATTTGCACCGAAATCGTTTGGACCGTTGCCGTATCCTTCAGAGACTAAGTCGCGGCAGTGATCGTAAAAGAGTAATCCGTTTTGTGGGTTGGTTAGATTACTATAGTAATACTCCGACCCGCTTCCAGCGGTCACATACACTATCTGAACATCGGGAGACTTTTCCGATAGGCCATCGATGACCTGCGGAATCTGACCATCTCGAATATTTTTACCTTCGGTCCGCTGCGTGATCTGACGAAGATAGCTAAGGACCGAGCTCGTTGCAGCCTTACGCTGCATATTGTTGTACGCAGGTATGCCTATGGCCGCGAGTATACCCACCACGACAATAACGATAATCAGCTCGATGATGGTAAATCCACCGGACCGGTGCCGGTGCGGATGCCTATCGGTACTCATAACGCCCACCTGTTTCATAATTTTCTGTCATTACTATACCATAGCCCGTTCGTCGTCTTCGGCAATCAACGCTTCGGCTACGCCATTAGTCCAGCCAAATCCATCCTGCAAGGGGTATTCACCTCCGCCGCCAAGACCGTCACCGTCGACAACATTGTACTTCTCGACCATTTTGCCAGCCTCAGAAAACACTTTCTGATTGGTGGCCAGCCAGCGCCGCTTGATCTCATCCGCGAGTGCTGTATAGCCATATCGACGCAAGCCCCTAATAACCACCCAGTGTAGCGGCGCCCAGCCGTTCGGACTGTCCCACTGCTGGCCGTTTGTTTCGAGGGTAGAAACCAGACCACCGGCCTTCAAGAAATCCCTCTGCAGGTGTTCAGCCACATTGGCGGCCTGCTCGTGCGTCGCGAGACCGACATATAGAGGGAACGCCATCGCAAGAGACTTCACACCCGTTGAACGCCCCTCGTGAAAGTTATAGTCGACAAAACAGGCCAGCTCGTCACTCCAGCAATACTTCATGATTGCCTGGACACGTCGCTCGGCACGCTGTTCATAGCGCTTAGCTGCGCCGTGCTTTTTTGTCACGTGGTATCCACGAGCAATTGTCGTCTCTAGGTGATAGAGCAGGCAGTTAAGATCGATAGGAATGATGTCTGCGGTATGGATGGAGCTGATGTCAGTCGGGTCAGTAAACCAACGCGAGCTGAAATCCCAACCGCTTTCCGCAGCTGCTCTGAGGTGTAAAAACAGTCTACCCGCCTCACGTCCATTGGAGCTAGCTGCAGCTGACACATCCTCGTGGAGCGATTCGGGTCGTGGGGTGGTTTTATTGTCATAGTACCGATTGAGTAATAAGCCGCTCGGCATCTCGACTACCCGACGAAGCGCGTTATGCTCGGTGCCGCTAATGTCTTTGACGCCTTTCATCCAGAAGTTATGTTCTGCCACCAGATAGGGAAGATACCGGATCAACACCGGGGATCCTTTATGAGACTCCAGCAGCTCAATCATGTGCGAGAAGAACGGCGGTTGAGAGCGACTTAAAAAATATGTCCTGTTTGCCGTGGGGATAAAGCCAAACTTTCGAATCATATGCGCAAAGTTGCGGATCATCTCCTCTATACCGCGCCAACGCCCACCCGCCGCAAGACCAAGCATGATAAAGTAACTGTCCCAGTAAAACTGCTCGTTAAACCTCCCTCCTGGCACAATATAATTATGAGGTAGTGCCACGAGCGAGCCTCTGTCCTTGTGACTATGACGCTCGAGGATGGGCCATAAATCAGCAATGTGCTGGGACATGGTTTTTGACGGGTCTGTCGTAAATAGTGGCGCCCGATTGTCAAACGCATAAAAGTGCCGGCCGACAAACTCCCGGAGGTCAAAGTGTGGGTCCTTTTTTTCGAGCTTGTATTCTTCGCGGATAGCGCTCATTCGCTCCTTGGGGATGAGATCGACAAATGTCTTGCCATCTCCATAGATACGTTGTCGTTGCACATCCTCAAACAGCTCACCCAGACCTTCATCTGGGCTTTTTGTGACAGGCGAGACATAACCGAATGTCTTTACTATCCATGTCTTTAGGCGGTCGATACCAGCACGCAGCAAACTCTTTGACATAGCTCTAGTATAGGCAGGTAAGTCGCTTGTGGCAAACCCTTAAAGCGCTGTGCTATAATCACACCATGATACAGCATAAGCGTTCTGGATTTACGGTGGTTGAACTCATCATTGTGATTGTCGTGGTCGCGCTTCTCGCAACCATTACAACTATCGCTTACCGGTCAACCATGGCGTCTGCTCGTGACGAAAAACGCAAGGCCGACGCTGCCATGCTACGCGGTGCCATCGAGGAGTATTACTCAATGTACGGCGATTACCCAAAGCCAGTCTGTGGTGGGTTAGGCGGCACATACGAGTGTCACGCCAATGAGCCATGGCAAATTCTTGTTGATCGAGGATTGTTAGCGAAAGTACCTGTGCCCCCACCCGGAGCCTCTCGTTCGACCTACGTATGGCTATGGGCATCGA
>CAZHRI010000036.1:2676-5676 GCA_964534725.1 uncultured Candidatus Saccharibacteria bacterium | reverse complement strand
GTTTTCACCAATAGCTTCAACTTGGGTCTGCTCAGGGTCCGGTACTGCCGTGCCATTTGGATCGGTTAACTTTAATAGTGACTATACGCGCATGGCTGTCGTAATCGGGGGGGTGTACTACAAGTGCAAACGCAGGACGGTTTATCCTTTATGATGTCAACACAGCGACAGATGCTATTACTGAACGCGCTAATGTTGCGATAGGAAGTCAAACGCCACCCACCTCACCCACCTATGCAGCGAGATCGTATGGCTATTCGGCTGACTTTTCTCCATCAGGCGCCTACCTATATGTGACGAAGATATATCCCGGTGAACTCTATAGGTATGACATAGCCTCAAATAACGCTACAACGATAAAGGACACAGAGTGGTTCATTGGCAACACTAACTGCCAGCGGCCCGGGTACGGCGTGCCATACGTCAACTGTGCGTCGACCTATCAGCAAGCTGACAATTTTAGCTACCCATATGCCGACAACGCTGCGTATGGAATAGGCGTACGTGTTGATGGTGGAGGCCAGGTACTCCGAGGCCCTGACAATAGGATGTATGTCGCGAGTCGTGGTTCTCAGCGCATTGGCGTGATTAATAATCCGGATGTTGCGACGCGCACAACCGCGGCTATCGGGTGGAATCGATTCGGTCTAGATTTGGGCGCAGGAAACTACAGCATGTATGGCCTCCCGCAAATGGTGTCGCTGTATTCACCTAAAGTTTGGCAGTATTAGGGTATAATAGTCGTATGACGAAATTTTCTACGAGTGATATTACACACTTGGCGACTTTAAGCGGCCTAAGTTTAGCGGATGATGAAGTTGAACATCTACGCACCGATCTAGAGAGTATTATTCACTATGTCGATAAGCTTGACGAGCTTGATGTGTCGGGCGTGGAGCCGACCTACCAGGTGACGCAGCTGAGCAATGTGACCCGTGACGATGTTGTTTCACAGGGTGCTGTGAGCTCCGAGAGACTGGTGGAGCTAGCTCCGGAGTCGCTACAGGGCCAAATAAAAGTTCCAAAGGTACTATAAGTATGACGATTAAAGATTACATCCAAAATTCAGCCGCGGATAATGTCAGGCGAGCACTCGATAGTGCAAAAAACAATGATCAATATTCAGCGCTACTCAGCCTGACCGAAGCGCGAGCACTCGAACGAGCTGCGGCGATTGATGCCGGTGAGGTTACCGGTCGGCTAAAGGGTGTGCCGTTTGTCGTAAAGGACAACTTTATGGCATTTGGGGCACCTTCAACCGCTGCAAGTAAGATGCTCGAGCTGTTTGACTCCCCGCTGCAAGCTACAGCCGTTGAGCGACTTGAGGCCGAGGGGGCTATTTGTATTGGTAAAGCAAACCTTGACGCGTTTGCTCACGGAGGATCAACCGAGAATTCGGCCTTCGGTCCAACAAAGAACGCAACCGACATTTCACGAGTTGCTGGAGGGTCCTCTGGCGGTTCTGCCGTGAGTGTCGCACTCGACATTGTTCCGTTTGCACTCGGTTCGGACACTGGTGGATCAATCCGCCAGCCCGCCAGCTTTAATGGTGTGGTGGGCGTGAAGCCAACTTATGGCATGGTGAGTCGCTATGGTGTAGTCGCCATGGCTTCAAGTACCGATACGATTGGCTGTTTTGCGACGAATGCGAGCGACGCTGACCTTGTGATGGAGATTATGTCGGGTCAGGATGACAACGATATGACAACTCTTTCGGATGCGTGGAAAAGCGAAAAAGAATTTACGAAAAAGAAAATCGGCATAATTCGTCAATTTATGACTGAAGACGTAGATCCTGAGGTGAGGTCTCAGACTCAGGAGTACGCCGCCAAACTTTCTCGCCTGGGCTATCAGATCGAAGAAGTTGATCTCGCGATGGCGGACTATAGCCTCGCAATGTATTACATCATTATGCCCGCAGAAGTAATGTCCAACCTTTCTCGATATGATGGAGTGCATTATGGCTATCGATCACCGGACGCTTCGTCGCTGACCGATGTCTATGGTATGAGCCGTGACGAAGGGTTCGAGACTGAAAATAAACGCCGCATTATGATCGGTAGTTTTGTGCTGTCGAGCGGCTACTTTGATGCGTACTATTTAAAGGCGCAAAAAGCACGGACTCTGCTTGTCAACGAGTTTAATAAGCTATTTCAAACATACGATGCACTTATTGGGCCAGTTGCGCCGTACCCCGCATTTTTGCTTGGCGAAAATACCGATGATCCAATTAAGATGTATCTTGCGGACGTGATGACTACTCCTGCTTCGATGGCTGGCGTGCCAGCAATTTCAGTACCGGGAGGCAATACGAGTACGGGCCTGCCTATTGGAGTGCAGTTGATTGGCGACTATATGAGCGATCATGCGCTTCTTGAACTCGCAGCGCAAGTTGAGGAGATTGAGTAATGGACGGGACGCTGATAGCCTTGGTGGCTGCGGCAGTGGTGGTTGCTGGTATTTTATATGCGATTATTCATTTCTTCCCGCAGACGGCTACGGTTGATAAGCAGAAATACCAGTCTCGCTGGCTCGATATCGAGCAAAGGCTTCGCCCTGGCAACACCGAGAGTCAGCAAATGGCCATACTGAACGCCGACAAGCTGCTTGATCAGGCGCTAAAAGATACTGGGTCAAAGGGCAAGACCATGGGAGAGCGGATGAAGTCTCGACAGGGCGTATGGTCTAATGCGAATGCGGTATGGGCAGCTCATAAGCTGCGTAACCAAATCGCACATGACGAGCACGTAGTGGTGAGCGAGGATACGGTACGTCGAGCATTGGCAAGTTTTAAGCGAGCGTTGAAAGATTTGGAGGCTATGTAATGAGTGTGTATGATACCTATGAAATGACGATCGGCATCGAGTGTCATGTTCAGCTTGCTACGAAGACCAAGCTTTTCTCGCGCTCTGACAATGATGCGACCAATAAAGACCCCAATACCTGTGTCTCGCCTATCGATTTTGGGCTTCCGGGTATGTTGCCGGTACTCAATAGACG
>CAZHRI010000036.1:0-2576 GCA_964534725.1 uncultured Candidatus Saccharibacteria bacterium | reverse complement strand
AAGCTTACTCACTTCGGTGGTTATTCGCTGATAGATTTGAACCGTGCAGGAACCCCACTGATAGAGATTGTGTCTGAGCCAGACATTCACTCTGCCGCGGGCGCCAGGGCATATGCGACCGAGCTCTATCGACTCATGACATATGCAGGTGTCACACACGGCGACTTGTATCACGGCAATATGCGGTTTGACGTGAATATATCAGTTGCAAAAAAAGGCGCTACCGAACTCGGTAAGCGTGCGGAGGTCAAAAATCTCAACTCGTTTAGAAGCGTTGAGCGTGCCGCTGAATATGAGTTCAAGCGACAGATAGATTTGCTTGAGCGTGGTGAGGTGGTTGTGCAGGAGACGCGAGGCTGGGACGATGATACGCAGGTGACAACATCCCAGCGATCGAAGGAAGACGCACAGGACTATCGCTATATGCCAGATGCTGATATTCCGCCAGTTATTTTGACCGACGAAGATATTGCAGCTGTGCTTGATGATTTTCCGACACTGCCAAGTCAATACCGGGATAACTGGAGTGAGCTGCGGCTCGATACGTCGGTTATAAACGCTATTCTCGATCATCAGTCTGTCGCGAAAGTGCTCGATAGTATCGTAATAAATAATGGCGCCGATGATATGGCACGCCGAGTGTTTAACTGGTTCGCTTCAGTGCAGGCGAGCGAGATTAACATTGAGGCGGTCGAGTCTGGGCTGGTCAACACCACGCGATTAGCCGAGTTATCAAAAATGGTTGGTGAAAACAAACTAAGTTCGACTGGTGCCAAAGAGATATTTCTCGATTTGTTCAATCCTGAGTACGCCACGAGCTCTCCAGCTGAAATAGCTGAGAGAAAGAACTTGCTTCAGGTAAGTGATGAAGGCGCAATAGCTGCCATAGTAGAGGAAGTGCTTGCCGACCCGGCATCGGCAGCATCCATTAATGACATCAAAGCCGGCAAGGATAAGGCAATTGGGTATTTAGTCGGGCAAATTATGAAGAAGTCGCAGGGCAAGGCGAACCCAGCTCTAGCTCAGAAACTAATAAGGGAGAGACTATAGAATGAGAAGACCAACCAAAGCTATCATTACCGATGCCGGATACGCTAGCCGTTACTTGCCGATTGCTAAAACTATTCCAAAGGGAATGTTGCCGATAGGGAATCGTCCAATCATGCAGCTGGTTGTCGAGGAGTGCGTGGCGGCAGACATAAAAGAGATAATTATTGTTGCCACACCTGAGGGTAAGCCCATCTACGAAGATTACTTCAACAACGCAGTTAATCATATCCGTAAACAGCTAAGGGCTCAGGGCAAGGATAGTCGCTATGATGTAGTGCGTGAAGTGCTAGATTTTCCAAAAATTAGGATAATTATTCAAGATCCAGCCCTGCCATATGGCAATGGGTCGCCTATTGTTAGTGCACGAGACTATATTGCTGATGACGAATCATTCATCGCTATATATAGTGATGATGTGGTGTTTGGTGCGTCTGACACACTTGCGCTCTGTCGAGAATTCGATAAGCACCCTGATTCAAAAGCAATAATCATGGGACAAGAGGTTTCCGATGACGTTGTTGACAAGTACGGTATTATTTCTCTCAAGAAAGGTGACCATCTAGATAATATCGTCGAAAAGCCGGCTATCGGACAGGCGCCATCGAATCTTGCAAGCTACGGTAGATACCTGCTTACGCCAGAGGTTTTTGATTATCTCAGGCCTAACATGACAAGTCTCGACGACGAGTTGTGGACAGTAGATGCTATCACGCGAATGGCTGCACGAGGTGACGTCAGAGTTCTTAAATCCGAGGGCCAGTGGATGACTACTGGTGATCCGAAGAATTACTTTCTTGCGCACCTGCAATACGTTTTGGAATATGAGGATTACGACGACGACGTGCGTGAGTTTGTAGCCTCGCATACAAAATAGTTTGCTATACTAGGTGTATGAGCGGTTTAGTAATTTTTTTAACCATCCTCCTCGCCATTCTGTCTCTGGTTTCTGTAATTTTGATTGTGATGGTCATTCAGGTGTCTCGACACATCATGCGCGCTCAGCGCAATACCCAACAGCTATATGAAAAAGCCGACCAGGCAATGTCAGCTGCGTCACTTGTGTCGTCCCTGGTCGCACTGGCTGGAGGCATCTTTCAGGGTGTATCGAAGCAAAAGAAGTCGAGGAAGCGTAGATGACATCCGCTGAGGCAAAAAATAAAAAGAAAGATAAAAAATCTTTCGCACAAAGCGTAAAAGAGAATAACGAACAAGGTGCGCGCCGACAGCTCATCGAGGAGTTGTTCTATGATTTTCACTCGTCTAGGCGTCAAGTATATACGATGAACTTTTTTCGAGGATTGTTTTTCGGTTTTGGCAGCGTACTCGGAGCGACGCTACTTGTTGCATCGGTAATTTGGCTGCTTAGTCAGTTCGGCAACATTTTCCCGCCAATTGCTGATTTCATCAACAACCTCGTCGACACGATGCAGCAGCGTCGATAAAGATTTAGATTTCAGGTATACTGGAAGTAATGACGGTAGTGAGGGCAGATAAGAGTGTAGAGGTGGCTTTGAAGCCGTCTGATT
>CAZHRI010000035.1:0-5819 GCA_964534725.1 uncultured Candidatus Saccharibacteria bacterium | reverse complement strand
CGCAGCTATGACTAGCACCATCAGCGCAAAGACCACTGGTTGGCCCGAAATTTCGGTGACTTTGGTGAGAAATTTTGCGAGTGCTTTTTCGGCCTGCTTCATGATACAGCTCCTTTCACTACCCTGCCCGGAGGCACAATACTGCTATCGGCGTGAGCCAAATGACATACTGCGAGAACGATTGCGGCTGCGAATAATCAGCCAGACGACAACTGCAACGACAACAACGAGCGCTACACCAGCAGCGATAATCATGCTCATTGGTACCATCCAGAATGACTTGGTGATCTCGATAGTCTGATTGGTCAGACCATAGGTGAATGTACCAGTGACGGTGTATTTGCCAAAGCCATCGACGGCGGTTATTGGCATACTCCAACGACGTGCGCTGTCTGGAAGGACCATATCGCGCTGCTCTTTGCTATTGAAATCAATCTCGTGGACCAGCGTGTTGCCCTTGGTGATAGAAATCTTACCGATTGGCGACAGCTGGACGCTACCTTCGTTAAAGAAGCGCGTCATGACAGACATATTATCGGCATTGGTGAAGAACGTCTTCGCCACACCTGCCTGCTGCACGTCAAAGTCGGTCAGCGTCAGTTTTTCGGGCGCGTCACCATTTACACGAAGTAGAATGAGTGAGGCAACGCTGGCGCTCATATTTACTTGACCACCAGTATCTGGGTCAGTTGGCGCAAAGCGAATTGCACCGAAGTAGCCACCGGCTTCAGCGTCAGCTGGCACACTGATAACCACATCGACCACACGTGACTCACCTGCGGGGATGTCGACGCTCTGGAGCGGCTGTAGCATCCGCTTAAGGCTATGCTTTGGTGCAAACTGGTCTTCTTCGAGAATCAGCGCTGGTGTACCGTCCTCACCTTCAGCGACAAAGTCGTTCTGGATAGGACTGACCCGCACAGTCTGGACGGTTGGGTTGGTGACAGTGATACTGACTGTTTTTGATTCACCAGGGTCAGCCGTCACGTCAGTCCTGAGTGGGGCAACCCTAAGGGTATTTGCCGTTGCTACGTCAGATTCGTCTGACTGGGCTTGTGAGCTAGTATTTACCAGCAGTACTGATCCAAGCACGATCATTACCGCCGCCACCACGATGTTCGTAAATTTAGATAGTTGTATACGCACTGTCTCTCTCCTGTTCATTAGGTGGTTCATATCGGTCGTGTCTGCCTAGAATGTACCGACAGCGATCAAGCTAAGATCTGCTGAGTATGAGCCGGCTGGGGTGTCATTGCTGACAGTTGCACCAAAGGTGAGTTGCATGTTCTGATTGTTTACAGGAGCACCTGCGGTGTTGAGGAATGGATCACCATATGTACTAGTCACACCAGTTTCGTTGTTCTCATCAAAGTTCAACGCATACTCGAGGTGGTTATTGTCATAGAATGATGCAGGCACTGGCTGAAGCGTACCGTTAGCGTTTGCTGCAGCGACGGTAGGATATGCAGCCGTAGTCTTTACGCCGAATCGCGCAAGATTGGCAGTACCGATGATGTTCTGGTCTAGTGCAGGTAGGATGTCACAGGCAGTAGGCGCACCGGCACGCATTAGGCCACCACAGTTGGCTGCACTACTCTTGAGGCGGACAACTGCACCGTTTGCCGCGTTGGTTGAGAGCTGGGCATAGATGCTACCTTCATTAATCTTGTCAGGTGCAAGCACGAATACGCCAGAGCTAGGAGCGGTCTCGTCACCTAGTACGATATTCGTTGGCTGCATAGTGCCGCTACAGGTCGCACCAAGGATCTCTTGGCCTGATACACAAAATGTCATTGTCTCGAGGACAAGACCAGACACACCGATGGTTGGCGTAATAGAGATGGCAACACCACCTTCATCTACTGCACCAGTACCACGGTTGGTTGGGCTCGACAGGGCTGCGTTTGCAGCTGTATCGTAGCTAACAATACGTGCGTATAGCGGACCAGCGTTAGTTGGGTTGGTGATGCCGGTCAGCTCTACCTGGACGGCAGAAGTGGCGCCAATAGCGCCTTCAACGATGACACGAGTAGCGGTTGCTGAGTCAACACTAAAGCCCGATGTCGACGTGGCTGCTCCAGCGGCGGTGAAGCCAGTCGCTGGGTCACAAGCCTGACCTATAAGCGGTGTGTTCTCACAGAAGTCTACCGTAAAGGCACCGGCTGCACCCACTGAAGTAAAGTTCACTTCATATGTGACGTTGGCTGAACCTGCTGATGAGCTCGATAGTGCGACAGATCGTGATGTCACCTGAGCTGCTGATGCGATGGCCGGCAAGATGCTCAGCGCCATCATGGCAAGCGTTGCTACGCCAATAATCATATACTGACTCGCTAACTTAATATTGTGCAGTTTTTGCATTGATTTTTCTCCCTCAAATCCCCTATTACTCTGTTTTCGTTGTAATAACGACTTCAGTGTAGCACGTTCACGCTCATGCTTTCAAGCACTTATACACAGGCTTATTTTTGCTGATAGCTGTCGCGCTCTTTTTCCATCTTTTTGCGGAGTGAAACGAGCTGACTGCGTCGGCCTAGCCAGTAGGCGGGAAAAAGCAATATCAAAGCTACGGCTGCTGGTATCCATAGGACCGTGACTCGAGGCCCTGAATCTTTATCGTCGGTTGCTTGCTGCTGGGATGCGTCAACTTGGCCATTTGACACGGCGATAACCTGCAAAAACGCGCTCACGCCGTTGGTGTCAGTGACCCGGACATTCACCTGGTAGATGCCTGCTTGCTTGTAGGTGTGATTGATACCAACGACTCCAGCCAAAGACTGACTGACCAGCTGCGCGTCTGATCCATCGCCCCAGTCAATACTGAACGCATACGGTCCGGTACCACCAGACAGCTGCAGAGGCCACTCAAGCTGCGTATTGACGGCGGCGGAGCGTCGGCCATATGAGCTCGTCAGCGTTACTAGTTCGCCAAAAGCAGTTAGATTGGTGTCGGTATAGGTAACTGTCACCTTGTTTGACGCTGGCCCCGCCTGATCGAGGTCATCATAGACAATGGCCTCGAGCTCATTGGTGCCAGCAAACAGACTTACTTCGATACTAAAGCTGCCGTTCTGGCACATGACCGCACCGACCATCACGCCGTTGTTGTGCAGCTGCACCATCAGTCCAGTCGGACAAATACCACTCACAGTGATCGGAGAGGATGAGAACGATCCGCCCGCCGGCGTCGTAATAGTAGCGCCAGTGGTCGGCGGGTCCTGCGTCTTTGTCGCCTCAAGGCCAAATGAGCCAGGTATAGGGTCAGGAGTTGGTAGCGGCGTCAGCGCCGACGCCGTCGAGGCGCCCAGCGTGATGACCGCAATGATAGCAGCGGCGATAACGTGAAGGCTTTTTTTACTAAGATATGTCATAGTGCTGGTCTTTGTTGCTACCGCTCAGCCGCATGGACCGAGATACTTAGGTTACTTTCGTCGTGGAGTGCGCTTTTTTAGTTGTGCACCACTTCGCTTACGCCTAATGAAGCGAACGATTTTCCAGATGTGATAGCCAACAAATGCGAGAGCTGCGAGTACAGCAAAGACGAACCACCATGGCAGGTACCAGAATGATGCAGTACCGACGAGATCTTGCGTGCGGTTGCCGTTCTGACCATAGAAGGCGCTCAGTTCAACTGAGTAATAGCCGGGCCATAAGTCTGGCTCAGCACATGACGTCGCCTCAGACCGCGTACCGTTAAAATTCACCTCCTGATTTTGCTTTTTAATACATGAGGTAAAGGTACGGGTCTGGCCAATCAGTGCCAGCGAGCCGTTGGGGTTGACGTCCTGAATAACTGTTTCTTTGCCGAACAGGTGTCGAAGCGTAATGCTACCTACTGGGCTTTCGGTGACGTTACCATCGTTCTTTAGCGTGTAGGCTATCTTTTCTGGTTTTTCACCCGCAAAATACATGTATCCATCACCAGAAGCTGCCTTTTTCTCATCATACGCGCCGAGCTTTTCAAGCGTCAGCTTCTCGTTCACCTGTCCAGGGATCTGTGCAAATACCAGTGTAACGCCCGAAGCGCTGAGTCCAACATTGCCGCCCTCAGAACTACTTGATGAATAGACGATGGCGCTATATAGGCTTCCCGCACCATGCCCTTCAGGAATAGCAACGCTCATGTCAAGCGTCTGGCTAGTGTTGGGCTCGATGGTAACATTTTTCGGAATACTAAGGTAGCGCTTAAGAGACCATGTTGTCTCTGGCTCATTCTCATCGAGCATCAGCTTTGGCGCACCGGTGTCGTCATTAAAGGTAAAGTCAACTACACGAAGCGACAGATGGAGTGGATTTTCTGAGTCAAGGTTGCGGATAGACAGTGTGTCATTAACAGACTTGCCTGGCTCAATAGTATAATTCTTTCTCGGCATGATGCTGAGAGAGGCCGACTGTGCGTTCGAGAGTGGTGCATATATAAAGACAGATGCGGTCGCAATCACTGCCGCACATACAACCAACACAGTGCTTTTAAGGCGATTCATTATGTTTTTTACTCCTCCGTTTTACTTTACCTTAAGCATAACCCACATTGTATCACTAAAATCTGCCGCTGGCTATGAAATTTATTGACGTTGTATAGACGCCGGCTCGCAGTTCTGGGCTGGAGTTTAGTACGTAGCTGACAGTAAATTTCTTCATCAAACTGACGTTTGGCGAAGAGGCAACAATATCGCCTGACTCAAACTTATAGAGGTTGGGCTGGCTATAGTCCGCGCTGACCACGGCGTTAGCCCAGTCCCCCTCTGGGTCATTGCCAATCACCGGCTCGGTATTGGCAACCAGGTTGATACCAAACTGATTTTCGCCCGGCTGACTCAGCGATGGGTCACTTGGCGAGGCAATCACATTTGTTCCCGCGCTCATTGGCGCACCTGTTGCCATGATGACAAATCCGGCAGATGCATTGGTGCCGACCGCCATTTGCGACTGGGCAGTCAAGGTTTCATTCGCATCAAGTTGGCCCATATCCGAGTAGTAGATGTCATTAGTGCCTGTACAGTTGTACTGCACCTGCTCGGCAAGACAAAAGATGAGCATGGGCGGCACCTGAGTGGCAATCTCAATCCCCTCAGTAACCTGGCCACGGATCGAGCCAAAGTCGACCTGCGAGCCGGAGGCATCGGTCGAAGTATGCGTCTTGAGCCGAATAGAAAATGCCTGCTGATAGTTAGATGGGTTGATAATATTATCGAAAGTATACGTCGCACGCTCACCCGCTGGCACTACCGCCGTACGACTAATCACCAGGCGATTAGTCGAGCGCGCACTCAGTGCGAACCCCGTTTCACCGTTCTGCTCGCTCAGCACCGCACCCGACACATCCATACCAGCCGGCGTATCGCACGGATGATACGGAATTGGGTCATCACAAAACAGCATCTCGACCGAACCAATCGGGTCCGGACTCATATACCGAAACGACACTCGATAAAACGTCGTGTCACTCGCCCTGGCACTATTCATATACAAGCTACGCTCCTGCAAACGCATGGCAGCAGATACCGGTGAAGCCACTACCGACACTAATGTCACAGCAATGACCAACTCAATGACAATGTGCTGCCACTTGAGCGCGTGGAGCCGCCACCTAATAATCCATGCCTTCATACTGCTTATTGTACTATATCTAGTCAGTTAGCTTAAGCATTCAACCTAGCGACAAAAGAATAGCCGACTCTTCGAGAGAGCCGGCTATGTGCCTGTGTAGGACTAACTATCTTTACGCGGGGTCAGTATGTTTAGTACTGAGGAGCTGCAAGGTAGTTGATCTTGGTTGTGTATACACCAGCTGGGGTGTCTGCTGCGATGTTACCAAC
>CAZHRI010000034.1:0-6323 GCA_964534725.1 uncultured Candidatus Saccharibacteria bacterium | reverse complement strand
AAAGTTCGATGCAGCCGATGCCATGGAGATAGTTCGGGAAGAATATACGCTAAATTAGCATTTACAGTAATGCGCGAATATGCATTGCGATTTTTGACAGTATCAGGTCACACACCTGAACAAGAGCCTGAAGTAAAGAGACATAAGGAACAATCAGCGATGCATGACAAGTCGTGTGTACACACACCCTTCAGGAAAAGGCCTAGCTGGCTATGGCAGCTGGGTAGCTCGACACTTATGACATACGCTGCTCTTCGAGTACTTTGGCCTGAAGTCGGATCACCAGCCGAGACTCTTACTGCACTGCTTGGCTTAGGTGCAATACTTGTCTATGGCAATAAGTTGCGATATTCGGCCCCAATGTGGCTGCTTGGTGCTGCCATATTGGTGCAATTGCTGTCGTGGACGCTGGGCTATTTTCACCACCCTGAGTGGGTATCAGAAAACCCAAAAATCGACCGACTTGCCAAGTTATTTATATTTATCTCAGTAGCTTGGTGGCTGGGAGGAAGTACTAAAAGAACACTTTTTTTATGGTTCCTTGCATTTCTTGGATATATAGCATCTACCTTTATATTGGGTGGTGGCCTAGCCGAATGGAAAGCAGGTCTAAGTGGTCAGCGTGTAGGTTTTGGAATTAGAAATTCTCAGCATGGCGCGATGTTATTCGGTGTAGCTTTTCTTGGATTATTAATTTTTTCATCGCGCTTCTTAGCGGCAGGACGGTGGCGCAAACTCCGGGCCCTTACTTGGACTCTTCTCATCACCATTTCTTCAATAGGCGTACTGATAGGTCAAACACGTGCTGTATGGCTTGCATTATCCCTGGCGATACCATCCACTCTAATATTTTGGTTTTTTCAAGCTGGAAATTTAAAAAGTATAACATTTAATAAGAATTCGTTATTATTCGGATTTGCTACTAGTGTCACACTATGTGTTGGGCTTGTTTTATTTTTTTATCAGCCACTAATGGAACGAGTTACCACCGAAAGCCAAGTGATGGTGCAGTTGCTAGACGGCAATTTTGAAAGCATCCCGTACACCAGCATCGGGATCCGTATTAACACCTGGATCGCCGCCTTAGAGTGGATTGAACAACGCCCCCTTGTCGGCTGGGGTGGAGAAGCCCGCGGTTTGGTAATCGACCATACGTCATGGCTTCCCCCGTTCGTGAAGGCGAACTTTGGCCACCTACATAACTTCCTGCTGGAAGTCTGGGTAGCCTACGGTTTGCTGGGAGTAGGAGTGATAGCAACGCTGGTCATCTGGATTGGCCTGCGCACCTGGCAAGCTTGGCGGGCAGGCGTAATGCCGGGTGATATAGCGCTGTTTGGTGCGGGCTTCTTCATCTATTGGCTCATAGTCAATCAGTTCGAAGCCTACAACGCCTTCTGGACTGGCGTCTTTGTGCACAATCTAGTGGTAGGAGGCCTAGTCACGCATATCTGGCGTTGGCAGTATCAGGCCGTTGCCACTACCTCAGAGGATAATGAATGCGCACGCTAGTGGTCGTTCGCACGCTGAAGATCGGCGGCATGGAAAGGGTTGCCGTTAACCTTGCAGATGCATTCGCTGCCCAAGGGCACGAGAGCCACCTGATGTACTTTAAGGCTCGCCCGCCGCAGCTATCGCCTCAGGATCCGAGGGTTCACGTACACCATTTCGCGCTCTCACGGGCGATGTGGCGCTCCGGTCTTGGAGGAGGAGTAGAGATCATCGCACGTCTCGGCAATGCAGTGGTGCGCAAGAGCCATTTCCTGATCGCGGGTTGGTGGGGGGGGCGCCTCTTCCAGCGTGAGTTGAACCGTCTGGAGCACCGCCATGGGCGCTTTGACCGCATCATCTTCCGCGGCATAGGAACATTCGAAGCGACCTGGTCCTTCCAGGATGACCGCACCTGTTATGTGCTGGAGAACATTCTGAAGATGGACGCACGGCATGACAGGCTGGCGCGGAACAAGGCGCGTTGTCTATTTCACGGCAAGCATCTGGTCAGCGTCTCCACCGGGGTCGAGCGCCAGGTTAAAGCCGAACTTGAGGAGCTTGGCGCCATCCCCACCTCGCTACGCACCATCACCAACCCCTGCCCCATCGCCACTATCCGCCAAGCCGCTAGAGAAGAATCTTCGGCCCCAGAACTGGCGCCCTACCTGCTTAACGTGGCACGCCTGGTACCACAGAAGAACCACCGCTTGTTGCTGCAGGCCTATGCACTTATGCGGACCTCTCTACCACTGGTGCTCGTCGGTGATGGGCCCTTGAGGGAAGAACTAGAAGCTCTGGCTGCGGAACTAGGGATCGCCAAGCGTGTACATTTTGTCGGGCGACAACTCAACCCCTATCCCTGGATGCAGCACGCCCAACTGTTCGTTTTAAGCTCCTGTCATGAGGGACTCGGTATCGTGCTGCTAGAAGCCCTGGCATGTGGAACACCTGTGGTCTCAGTGGACTGTCCAGGCGGTGTACGCGATATCATGCGTGGTACGCTGTCCGAGTACCTATGCGAGATGACACCCGATGCCCTGGCGGCCCGGGTAGATACTACTCTGGAGTCAGGCGGCTACGTTATCGACGAACGTTGGCTGAACGCCTTCTCTCCCCCCCAGATCACTGCCCAGTTTCTGCAGGAGCCCACTGATTCATGATCTCGGCCAATATCATCACCTTGAATGAAGCTGGCAACATCGCCGACTGTATCGCCTCGGTGCGTCAAGTCTGCGATGAGGTCATTGTGGTGGACTCCGGCAGCCAGGACGAGACTGTACATATCGCTGAATCGTTGGGCGCCAAGGTCATCCATCAGCCCTACATGGGCGATGGTCTTCAGAAGAATGTGGCACTCAATCACGCCAGCCACGACTGGATACTAAGTCTGGACGCTGACGAGCGCCTCACTGAAGAAGCAATTTCGGTAATTCGGGGCATTGATCTCGCTACCACGACTTGCGACGCCTTCGCCTTCCGCCGCCGAAACATGATCGGCTCTCGCTGGATACGCGTATGTGGTTGGTACCCAGACTACTGCATTCGCCTCTACCATCATCGGCGGGGAGCGCGTTTTGCCGATGTCAAGCAGCACGCCAGCGTGACTGCCGCACATCCTCACCGACTCGATGCCGATCTGCTGCACTACTCCTTCGGCAACATTGGGGAGCTTTTCGCCAAGCCAGGGCGAAACTTCAGCGGGCGTGCAGCTAAGATCATGTATCAGAAGGGCAAGCGTGCCAACGCCTTTTCACCATTCCTGCACGGTCTTAACGCTTTTATCCGCAAGTATCTGTTCCAACGTGGATTTATGGGGGGGGTTGACGGTATGACGGTAGCCATCAGTGCAGGACTCAACAGCTATCTTAAATACGCCAAGCTGCTTGAGTACCAACGCGATCCGCAAGTGCTCGCCAGCGAAGACTTTAACAAGGTCTGGTGACTATGCAAGTAACCCATGTCAACCTGGCCCGCGGTTTTCGCGGCGGTGAGCGGCAGACCGAACTGCTGATTCGAGCCCTGGCCGAAACGCCAGGACTGCGACAGCAGCTGGTGTGTCGAAGCGACTCACCCATGCGTGAACACCTTCACAATGTGCCAGGTCTGGCACTGGTCACCGCCAACCATCAGCTGAGTGGCCACTGGCGCCTTGGTCGCACAGACCTAGTGCATGCCCATGATGCCAAAGGGGTCCACTGGGCTTGTCTGCACCATCTTCTAAAGAACACACCCTATCTAATCACCCGGCGCGTGAACACGCCGGTCCGAAACAAGCTCTCTAACCGCCTCTCCTATAAGCAAGCCGACTACCGCGTAGCGATCTCTCGGCCGATCCAAAATCAACTCTTGGCTCGCGGGTGGGGGAATGTAGAGCGTATACCTGATGCTTATTCCGGTCTTTCAGCCGACTCAGACCACAGCCTCGCCATTCGTTCTAAATATACAGGTAAATTCTTGGTCGGCCATGCCGGCGCCCTAGTCGACCGTGACAAGGGTCAGCGTGTTCTTCTAGAAGCAGCTCGCCTCCTGATAAAAGATGCACCAGATGTACACTTCCTATTCTTGGGGAGTGGCGCTGATGAAGCAATGCTACGCGAGGAGTCTTACGATCTTACCAACGTCGAATGGCTCGGCTTCAAGGAGAACATCGCGGACTACCTCGCTGCACTTGATGTATTCGCCTTTCCTTCACGTAACGAAGGACTAGGATCGGTGCTACTAGATGTCATGAAACTTGAAGTTCCGATAATCGCCAGTCAAGTAGGGGGTATACCCGACCTAATCGATAACGAAGTAACTGGACTACTCTTTCCTGACGGAGACTATAGCTCATTGGCCGATGGGATACTACGCCTTAGAGAACAGCCCGAACTACGTCGCAGGTTATGCCGACAGGCCGATAAGCGCTTGATACTTTACAGTCCACACGCCATGGCTGATGGCTATATGAAACTCTACCACAATGCCATTAGATCTTAGAAAATTTAAAACCTGGCACAGGTAGAAATATCTTTTATTGAACCTTTCGTTAATAAAATTTAATTACCTATATGTCTTTCAAGCTTTCTCCAATGTCGCTCAATCTTTCTTCTACCTAAAAAACCCCACCAATCACAAATTTTAAAATAATCCCTGTTGCCAACGCCATCTATTAACTTTAGACACAACCCATTATGACCTACCTGGCATGCAATATTCCTATCTCTCAAATCACAAACTATAATATTATTTAAAATTAAATAATTCCTTAGCTCTTTAAGTTCTTTTTTAACCTCCTCGCTCAATCCGTATTTTCCTATATATTTATCAAGCGTCACAGATGGACTGCCATCAAAATCTTTCACTAAATCAAAAACGAGCCCTTCACCTTTATTCGTCGAAACCCACCCATAGCAAATTGCCACACGGCTCCAATCTTCTAATTTTTTTGAAAGGCGACAATAGTACTTGTAATCATTATAATTCTGACGCTTATTTCGATCCCGATGGTGAGAAACTTTAACACAAAAGTCTTCATTCTCGGAAAGGACATAGCAATCTCGCTCAGAACCGGAGGCTATAAAATCACTAGCGCTTAGTTCCACAAAGGAACTCGAGAAATACTTATTTAACATGCCTAATGGTTCTCACATAGTGAATAGTATTTATCAACAACAAGAAGGGAAACCAGTTCCTCAACCTTCTTATTATAAAACATATCGGCATGTTTTCTGGCGTTTCTCAATATGAAATATGCCTCATCCGGGCGGTTTAAATAATGCTCAATTTTCTCATTAAGATCAGAGTAGTCATCCTTTACTTCTATATAATGAACTCCAGGCACCAAACACCCCTCCATAAACCAAGTTTCATATCTTGGTCTTCTCATAATACACAATGAATCAGATGACATTATCCACTTCAAGTTTGTAGCAACATCATTTCCCTCGACGCTTAAAACAAACTTATATTTCAGCTGGTTTCTTAACGACATGTATTCTTTACGGTATGGTTTTGTTGCAATATTTTCATCTACCGCACCTATATCAAGTAGTTCACTTCCATAGCAAGCTTCAAGGAATTCTTGCCGATGC
Organism: uncultured Candidatus Saccharibacteria bacterium; assembly: GCA_964534725.1. Lineage (GTDB taxonomy): Bacteria > Patescibacteriota > Saccharimonadia > Saccharimonadales > Saccharimonadaceae > Nanosynbacter. Next base: position 762 of record CAZHRI010000034.1, on the reverse strand, counting down.
TTTTGATGAGCAGCCCCTCTCCATACTGCCATATTTTTTTTATCATGGTATGGGAATTTATCTTCAATCCTATAATAGTGCCTTAGTTTGTCCAAATTCAAAATTACGGAATTCTGGTTATCTAATCCTTTATCTATTGGTCTGCTTTTAATAAAGCTAGGGAAATTAGGCACCTTTGTTTTGTCGCCAAACTGGTAGCAATAGAGAAAATCCCTTGGGAAAAATTTTACTATATTATAAAAATCAAAATGGTAAGCAGACTTTTTCGCCCTTACTTTAAAATTAGAGTTCTTAACTCCCGCCTCTAGGAAAAATTTTTTATTTAACTTATTGTAATATTCAACCCTGTTTAATATTTCATCTCTCTCCTTCTCTTGGTAAGTACTTATCCGACCAATCTTTTCATTAAGCTGCTTCCTGTAAAATTCTCTAGGCACTGCAAGGCTTGCTAAATTTTTTGCATAGTATCTCCACCTAAAAGAATTCTTATGGATTTTTTCAATAAAATCAGATTCCACCTCTGCACCCCCGGAAATTATAGCCCTCTAACATACCAAACCCCAAAATTATATTATTATAATATATGGCTCGAGCCTTTGCTGCCCACCTGAGACACTCCTTGAGTGGCGTGCTCAGCGCTATAATAGTCATCGTCAGCTCTAACGCCAATAGGGTACTCTGGAAGTACATAACGGCCTACCCACTCTGCCAAGCTCCCTGTCAGGGCAGGTAGATGCAGCTGGAATGGCGACACTCTATATT
>CAZHRI010000033.1:0-6451 GCA_964534725.1 uncultured Candidatus Saccharibacteria bacterium | reverse complement strand
CCTGGAAAAATAAATCCTCGACGTTTTGACAGACTAACAATATCGTCCATTTTTATATCAGACACTAAGACTCTCCCTTTCTAGCATGTTGGCAACATGCATCAATATCCAATGTTCAAATTATACCACAAAAACTTGTACCTAGCATACATAAGTGCTATAAGTGAGAGTAAGATTTCTGACACAAACATGACGAAATCGCGGTAACCGTATCTAAAGGAGTGTGGTATGACAAAAACACTTAATGATATCGAACACATCCAGGTGACACCTGATGAACATGAACCGCGCTTTTTAGGACTGAAGTACATCATCGGAGAAGTCGGCCTAAAGCTCTCTGCTTACGATAGTCACACGGAAGTCATCCTTTCTACCAATACAGACGAGCTCCACCCTCAGCTTGAGCTACTGTATCGAATCCACGAGCAACCAGGACATGTGGATAGCCGTACAGCCTTACTCTACGCCGAGAATGCTCGCTACGCCATACGGGACGAAAATGCGGATTGCAGAGCGGCTGTCATCAACAAAATGCTCATGGGGGCATGGCTCAGTGCCTATGAGCTGCTTGAAGGTAAAAACGTCAGCCGTGATTTGGCGAAAAGAAGCCTAGATGCCCAACGCGCCTTCCATATTACAGAGGCGATGAACGCCGATGATCCTCAGCGCAATATAGCACTGCAGTGTGTGGTCGACGAACTGCTGCTGAGCGAATCCGTGGCATTTGGTCCACTATCGCGCGCCATCAACCGCATCACTCTCGCTCGCGCTAAACATGATCTCAATGCCGAAAAAGCTACTAATTACCTAGCACAAGCCAGAGCATCACTAGGTCTGAGCACGTCAACTATCGACCATAACGCACAGGTCATGCATTCAGATAGGATCATTCGCGATACGACACAAAAGCTCTACGATGAAATCGATTATTTTAACTATCGCTATCAGATGGAAATATCACAGAATTCATCCTCCCACCCTACAGCCGCACCTACAGCGCAGCATGCTGCCTAGCGAGCAGCCAACAATCTGCAATGACCGACTCGATACCGCCAATTTGCGCCACTTGCGCTAACGGCTTCGCTTCGATAAGGCGCAATAATTTTATGTGGTCCGCGCCCATATTCCCTTGCTCGCTTGGTCGAAGTGCTTTTTCGCCCTCATCGTACATATAGTGCTTTGTCGCGTCGAGCGGTACACCTGCCACGTCAATCCGTAAATTCAGATCATCACCGAGGAGCCCTGCATACTGCACGTAAAACCACGTTTCAATCAGCTGCCTATGCACTGTGGGCTCATTGAGATACTCGAGCACCGACGATAACACCGAGAACCACTCTGGCTCGTCAATCGTCTCGCTCGCCTGCGAAACCAACTTCATTGCACTATAGGCAAACTGCATCCGGTCATAGTCCTCGAGGATATGCCGATAAAAGGCCACCAACCGTGATGACGTAAGGAGCCCAAGCTCACCTCTTCCGGAGCGAATTACGATGTCACAAAGAGCAAATAGCTCAATGCCTCCGGCGAGCTTACTTCTTTCTCGTCGAACACCCTTTGCTATTACGCTACGACGTCCTTTTGGCGTCAGGAGCTGAAGCACGCGATCAGCCTCGCCGTAGTCGGTTCGCCTGAGCACAATCGCTCTCACCCGCTCGCTGTTGCCACTATTCATGCATCGCTCCTCGCAGCACCTCAGCAACACGCGACGGAGTTAGGTCTGCCTTGTTCATAATCGCAACCACGCCGTACGACTCAAGCGACTCTAGGCTCGAGATAGGCACACTACTACACACCACAATCGGCACAGCCGCGAGGTCATCATAGCTGCGCATCTCATTGAGGAGCGACATTCCTGTCTCGGTAGCTAGTAGCATATCAAGAATAATGACTTCGGGTAGCACTTGGTCTAGACTGTCCATTGCCGCCTGCGGGGAGCGTACGACCGTCGAAGCCAGACCCGCGGCTAGACAATACTGCACTAAAATATCGGCCCAAACCGGATTGTCTTCGACAATCAACGCGCGCTTCATAGCCAGCTCGTCTGCTGCGATATGGGCAGCTCCACGTAAAAGGTTACGCCGTCTCGATGCCTTATCAGACCAATAGTGCCATACATCACCCTAGCAAACTGAGAAGCAATGAATATCCCGAGCCCACTACTCTCGGGTCGAGTGCGGACAGTTTTGGCGTGAGCCATCTCATCCACGAGGCGCCGATACTCTCGCAGTGTCAACTGCGGGCCATAGTCACGCACGCCAACCCGAACGTAGTCGCCATTTTGCTGTACGCCAACCCGAACAGGCACACCATCTTCGGTATACTTCAGCGCATTATCGACAAAATTTGCCACAATTCGCTCTAAGAGTCGTCGATTCGCAACCGCAAGCAATCCGTGCCGTGAGGGACGAGGCCACACAATATCGCGCTGATACAGATGGGTCATCGGACGCATCTCAGCAGCCATCGCCCGACAGATAGCGAGGGGATTCACCGGTTCGAGCGGAAATAATGAAGGCTGCAGATTGGCAACCTGTGCCAAGTCTGCCGTAAGCTGCAGTGCCCTATCGGCTGTCGTGATCAGTTGTTGTTGGTAGCGGGCTTTTTGAGCCTCGGAGAGCGATTCGTCTTGAAGCGCCAGACCAAGCTGACGCATAAGCGTTATTGGGGTTTTGAGCTCATGTGCGGCTACCGATATACTCGGTAAGCCAGCAAAGTCCGTATCGCTCCACATACCCCTAGTCATTCTGCACTTAGTGTAGCAGATTTCAGGAAAGTTGACTAATTGACAAAGTCGACCGTATCAAGCACAGCCTTAAAGTCGGCCTTGAACGTATCTGCATCAGATGACAAACGAATCGTCTTATCCCGAACGCGCATGAGCACAACAGAACCGCGGATATCATTTGAGAATTTACCCTCAAGGCGGGTCGAGGCATGGCCATTATACTCTGGCGTGCTTGAGCTTATGTCGCCACGCTTTAACAGATTTTCGTACTTACGCAGCACCTGATCATAGTCTTCGTTCAATATCTCAACTCGGAGTGCGAATCGTCCGTCCCGATTGCCCGTAGGCGGAACCGACACAGGGTGAAGATAAGCCCTGTAGTCTTTCCTGTCGGAACCATCAGACTCTACATAGACGCTCCATGTGCGTGGATACTTGAAACTAAGCTGTCCATACTCGCTCGGGCCAATGAATTCTAGAAACGGTTTTTTGTATTCTTCCTGGAACTTCGCAGCATCCTCTTCAGATTGCGTTTTGACCGCCTCAGCCACCGCTAAACTCACCCGTCCATCGACATCAGTTTTTTGGTCTTGATAGGACACAAACGCCCACACACCAAATGCGCTTGCCACTAAAAATAACGTAATTCCTGCAATCGCAGCGATCATCCAGCTGCTAGCACTCCCCTGTTGGTATCGTCCTGTCATAATACTTGTTATTATACTTATGTTTTCAAGAGGTGTAAACCCCTACGAATCGAACTTCTGATTTAGTACCTCGACCTCATTTTTCATCGTAGTAAGGATGGCTTCAATCTCTTCGGCCAATATCTCTACCTCTTTGTAACGCGTCGCTGCCTCATCTAAATTAAACTGTTCGCCATGAAACCATGCCATTTTTTGACTTAGGACGTCCATTTTTTTCTGTACACTGCTATCGCTTGTCATACGTTTCAATCCTCGCTTTCATATATGCATCTTTTGTTGTGATCTGTATTATGCCCCCCACTTTTGCAGCACCTTCGATGAGTGCGTAGCCTCGTCTCAGGATTGCTTCTGGATTGTACTCCGCCAGTAGCTCCCGCTGTGACCCGACCAACATTAACGCTCGCTCAACTCTTTCGAGCCATATCCGAAGGACCTGGCTGCGCCCATCTGTCACCTGTTGCGCAGCTTCGGTAACTGCTCGTTCAATGACGCCAAGTGTCGCCTTTCGCTCAGACCACATACGGTCAATCACCGCCCGCCGATCTGGCAGTAACAGCTGCGCGGCATTGCTCGGCGTGACCGCAGCGACGTCTGCAGCCAGGTCGCTCAGACTCTCGTCAGTCTCGTGTCCGATACCAGTCAACACCGGTACGCGACTGGCAGCGATTGCACGCACCAACAACTCATCGTTAAATACAGCTAAGTCGTCGGCACTACCGCCACCTCGAACGATCACTATTGCCTCGGGCAGATCCGGTAATTGGTTAAAGTATTGGAGCGCCCGAATAATTTGATCTGGTGCATCGGCACCCTGCACCTGTACATTACCGACCATGAACGAGACGCCACCAAATCGGTCGTTGGCTATTTTCATGAAATCCGCATACCCCGCTGCTCCGGTGCTAGAAATGACCGCAACCCGCGCAGGCATGGCAGGCAGCCGACGCTTACGCTCTTCCTCAAACAAACCTTCGCCCGCCAACTTCGCTTTAAGTAACTCGAAGCTCTTCTTTAAGCTCCCCTCGCCAACTGGTCGAATCGCCTGTACGGTGAGGCTAAATTTTCCCCACGGCGTCACCTTTGGTACTGCACGTACGACCACGCGCATACCATCTTCGAGCGGCATTCGTAACTGCCAGACTGTCATAAAGCAACCCACTGAACCCGATGCGTCTTTTAGGTCAAAAAAGACATATTTTTGATGGTTAATCTTAAAAGACGATACTTCGCCCTCGATAGCTACTGAGCCAAACGCAACTTCAAGCGACTGATTGACCACCGCCAAAAAATCGCTGACACTAAACTGGGGTATCTGTTCGTTTTCCATATTTCAATAATGCATGTTGATAAAACAAATACCCAAAGATGATTGTGCCTGTTAGTAGTATTGCCCTCGTCAGCACGATGCCGGCAATCGCTACGCCCGGGCTAACCCCCGCCATGGTCAAGAAAAATATCATAATAATCTCGTACACGCCAGCTCCACCCGGTGTGAAGGCCACCAGACTGGCGAGTCCCGCTATGCCATACCCTATCAACAGCACCGCCGGATTGACACTGGCTCCAAGTGCCCAAAATGCTACCATGAACATCGCAATATCAAAAATTGCATACACTCCGCCCCATATTAACGGCCTGATGAGCAGTTTCTTGTCGGCCGAGAGCTCTTGAAAATCGCCGTGCATCTCGAGAAAGAACTTCTCAACACTCGGCGATCCGACAACCCGCTTCACTCGTCCAAATGTAATGAACGCGACGAACCTATTGAGCAGCCGAGATACCCCGACTGCCGTGCGGTGCATACGCCGCTCAGAAGAAAATATGATTACAAGCCCGAATGTCAGCCCGACCACAGCGAGAACGAGCAAGAAACTCGACGCAACAATATACCGATTGACTTCGCCGTCGACCGCCAACACCACAACTGCAATAATAAGTAGCAGCATCAGCGACACAAACCCTGTTACGTAGCGAATTACCTGTGCGAACGTCGATTTCGCCGAACTCACTCCGAGCTTGTGAAGTCGCCATGTCGTATAGGAGATACCGCTCACCCCTCCCGACGGAAAGACGTGATTGACCAAATTCAGCTCAAGTGCAATTCTCGTCTGCTCAAACCACGATATATGATGAATTAGCTTCTTTTGTCGAAGATATGAAAAGATCATCTCACCACCGGCATAATACACCATCACCTGAAATGGTAGCAGCAGTGCAAGCAGCCATATATTTGCTTGTCCGAGCAGCTGCCATGCCCGCAATAGCTCCTCGCGCGAGAGATACACAATTACCGCCAAAATCAGCAGCGTGAACAGACTCATGAGTGTTCGTGGAGATCTGAGTGAACGGATAAATTTCTTGAGCTTCATACCTCTCCCAGTATAACACCCCCGATTCGCATGATGACGTAGTACAATAGAGATATGTTTATTTCCATCCTCGGACGCCAACCTCAACTATCCATTGCCGAGCTTGAGGCCGTATATGGCGCTTCGTCGGTCACACAGGTTGCAGCGGATGTCGCGACTATCGCCACCGAAGCCATGGATCTGTCTACACTTGGCGGTAGCACTAAGGTGGGGCGAGTTGTCCATCGTAGCGCTCTTAGTCAGGGTAGCGACAAGGATGCTCTCCTGGCCGCTTCAAAGCTTATTATTCAGGAATACACCAAAGAATGGCGCACCATAGAGCATAAAATCACTCTTGGCATCAGCGTGTACGGTCTACAGGTCGCGCCCCGAGACGTCCAGAAAACCGGGCTACTACTCAAATCGGCCCTAAAAAAACATGGCGTCAGCCTGCGTCTTATTCCGAATACCGAGCCGGCACTATCAACCGCAGTATCGCACAACAACAAGCTCGGCCTCAGCCACAACAAGGTTGAGTTGCTGGTTGTCAAAACAAAAGATTCAATACTCATCGCCGAGAGTCACGGCTCTCAAAATATCACCGCCTATGCCCGTCGCGATCACGGCAAGCCAAAGCGTGACGCCTTTGTCGGCATGCTCCCACCAAA
>CAZHRI010000032.1:0-6612 GCA_964534725.1 uncultured Candidatus Saccharibacteria bacterium | reverse complement strand
CCTTTCGAGAGTATCAGACCGCCCCGTGGGCCGCGCAAGGTTTTGTGCGTCGTCGTAGTGATAACGTGAAAGCCATAATCAAAAGGATTTTTGGCAACACCACCGACGATAAGCCCAGCGATATGACTCATATCAGCCATCAGCATTGCGCCAACTTCTCGGCCTATCTCGGCAAATTTCGCGTAGTCGAGCTCTCGTGGGTAGGCAGAAAAGCCTGCCAGAATAATTTTGGGTTTGTGCTCAAGCGCCAGACTACGTATCTCATCATAGTCGATTTCACCAGTTGAAGGGTCTTTCATGCCATAGCGGATAAATTTATACTCTCGTGCGCTTCGGGTCACAGCAGCCCCATGGGTCAAGTGCCCGCCATGACCAAGGTCCATGGCCAGTATGGTGTCTCCTGGGTCGCACCACGCGTAGTATACGGCCTCATTAGCCTGTGCGCCTGAGTGTGGCTGCACGTTGGCATGGTCGGCCCCAAAGAGCTCTTTCGCGCGATCTATGGCTATTTGCTCAACCTGGTCGGTATTATCTTGACCACCATAATAGCGCCTGCGAGGATAGCCCTCTGAGTACTTGTTGGTAAAAACGCTCCCAAGCGCCTCAAGAACGTCCTCTGAGACATAATTTTCACTAGGTATCAGCTCTATTCCTGCTTGCTGGCGAGCTTTTTCGGCGGCTATAAGGTCAGCTATCTGTCTATCTTTCATGTCATTCTCCATCTAGAGTCTATAATAGTAGTATAACATCTATATTAAATATACCATCTGTGATATACTGATAAGCATGAACAACAATGATTATTTGCAAAAAATTGGCAATCTCATTGCAGATAGCCGTCAGTACAGAAATATGACCCAAGCACAACTGGCTAGCGCCCTAGGGACCAGCCAAAGTGCGGTTAACCGAATAGAAAGCGGCAAGCAGAACATCAGTCTTGAGATGATGGCGCGCATTTCTGAGGTGCTGAGTCACAACATTATGACACTCAACAGCACCGGTAAGGCAAACTTTAAGGTACAGGGTGGCCGAAAACTATCTGGTGAGATACGCGTCAAGACCAGTAAGAATGCTGCGGTTGGACTGTTGTGCGCGAGTCTTCTCAACAAAGGAAAAACGACATTACGCCGCGTTGCACGTATCGAAGAGGTCAATCGTATCATCGAAGTACTCAACAGTATCGGCGTAAAGACTAAATGGCTCGAGAATAACGACCTAGAGATTACTCCTCCGGCTCGGCTGAAGCTTGAGGACATGGATATCGAGGCGGCGAAGAAGACGCGAACTGTTCTGATGTTCCTCGGTCCGCTACTGCATCAATATGATGAGTTCGAGCTGCCATTTGCAGGCGGCTGTAGCCTTGGCACTAGGACGGTTGAGCCACACCTGGTGGGGCTTGCGGCATTTGGTATGGATGTCGTGGCGGGAGCAGATCGCTACCAGGCCACAGTGCACCTAAAGACGGGCAACAGGACTATTTTATTGACTGAGCGCGGAGACACGACAACCGAGAACGTCATTATGGCAGCAGCTCTGTCGCCCGACACGACGACTATTCGCAACGCCAGCCCGAACTATATGGTGCAGGACGTCTGCTTCTTCCTCGAAAAGCTCGGTGTAAAGATTGAAGGTATTGGTACGACCACACTCAAGATTACCGGAAAAGGACGAATTCAGAAGAACATTGAATATTTCCCAAGTGAAGACCCTATAGAGGCGATGAGCTTTGTGGCAGCAGCGGTTGTGACTGATTCAGAGATCACGATTAGGCGTGCCCCAATCGAGTTCATGGAGATTGAAATGGCAACACTCGCCGGCATGGGGTTACAGTTTGAGTTGACGGATGAATATATGGCGGACAATGGCCGTACTCGCCTCGTCGATATCTCGCTCAAGCACTCGAAGCTCACGGCGGCCAAGGACAAGCTTCACGCGCTGCCCTTTCCTGGTATCAATATGGACAATCTGCCGTTCATGGGTCTGATTGCGACTGTTGCCGAAGGGCGCACATTGGTACATGACTGGAGCTATGAGAACCGAGCGATTTATTTCACCGAGCTGACCAAGCTCAACGCCAACATTGAACTAATGGATCCGCACCGAGTGTATATCACCGGACCGACCAAGTGGCGAGCGGCTGACGTCGTGTCACCTCCAGCACTTCGACCATCAGTTGTTGTCCTGCTGGCAATGCTCGCGGCACCGGGAGAGTCAATACTCCGTGACATATACTCAATCAATCGAGGCTATGAAGAGCTGGCAGACAGGCTGAACAGTCTTGGCGCAAAAATAGAAGTTGTGCAGGAGTAGCTGCTTATATCATTAAAAAAGGACCCGCGCTGGGTCCTTTTTCTGTGCGTCTACTTGCTGTCTGGAAAGAGGAACTTCAGGTAGTCCTTCATCATCCTGGCACCTGAAATGGTCGGTATATACGCATTGAGTTGCTTTTTGATGTGACCTTCAAGCATCATGTCGTTACCAACAATCTGGCAGGCCTTATGCATATTGGTGTAGAGTGACGACACCTCGGCCTCATAGCTGTTTCCAGTTACTTCAAGGCAAGCGATTGGCTTGATATCGGCCACGCCACCGTCGCTGGTCGAGATGAGTAGCTTGAGGTTCGCGATGTCTTTCTCCCACGACGTGCCACAGGCTTCAAGGCCAATAATTGGCACGTTGATAGCAGCGTCGGCACCAACCGACATTGCTCGTCCAAGCTCTTCGTCGTAGTCCTGAAGGTAGTGGACGCGTTCACGCAATATCGAGTCATTGTCGATCATTTTTAGCGTGTCCAGGAGATGCTGATACATCATCGTATCACCCTGGTGAACCTTGCCGGCTAGCAGATAATGCGCGTCATAGTCGACCAAGATTTGCCTGAGCGAGTCAATACGCTCGAACGGTAGATAGGGTCGCTTATAGTTGACGAATCGTCGCTTGAAGTCGAATACGAATGCCTCATCAGGAATGTTGATAGGCTTACCGTACTGGTCTTTGCGACCGGCTAGGACACGGTTGAGTTCGTTGCGACCAAGCGCCTTCATGGCGCGGATATCATCGATCGAAATGTCGGCAATTTTTTCTAGGTAATCGTCAGTCGGTAGGCTAAATTTATCGATTACACCCTTCTCGCGGTATAGGTTCATAATCTCAGGTAGCACCCACGTGTCCATGTCGATACCATTGGTCACGGCGTGGAACTTGACGCGCTCATTGTTCTTGTCGCGGAAGTTAGCGACGCGGGCGTGAAGTTTACTCACTCCGTTTTTGGCCTCTGTGAGTTCGATGGCTAACATGTTCGGTCGAAGCATGTCGTCGGTGAATTGTTCACGAATCCAGTGAATAACCGCAGCGGACTCTATGTTCGGGAAGACTGATTTCTCGAACTGCGAGATATGGAACTCGGGTTCGGCTGCCTGGAGAAGCGTGTGGTTGGTATAGAGAGTGTGCTTACGAACATAAACGATGGCCTCATAGAGGTTCATGCCGTTTGCGCAGAGTTCGTCAAGCCTTGCTATGGCGGCGAAGATAGTCGCCGTTTCGTTCAGCTGGATCACAGCTGGCTTCACGCCGACGCGCTTGAGTGCCTGGTAGCCGCCGAAGCCAAGTGCGACCTGTTGGTACAGTCGGTGGTCACCACTTCCGTCACTTTCATACAGCTGACCAAAGTTTGGCTCAGATATGGTGATGAACTGCGTGGAGCCAAGTGTTTTCTGAAAAATGCTTAATGAGGCATCGGGGAAGCCGGCAGTTTTGACGCTGACCTCGTCGATGTACTCAAACCCATAGTCCTGAGGCGATGCTGTCTCGCTATACTCAGTTTGTGACATATCAGTAATTGACTGGTGTGACTCGGAGCGGTAAAAAGGTGTTACAACTACGAAGGGTACTTCGAGCTTCTCGGCTACACGTCGGGTGTCAGCCGCAAGCACACCGAGACCACCACCACCTTTGATACCGTTGGCTTTGTCGTAAATCTCTAGTGTCCAATACACATAGGGACGAGTGTCAGAAAGTTGGTGGGTGAGGGTAGAGCGATTGATCGCGCTATAAAACTCTGATGCGTCTTCAATCTCAATATCCTGAGAATTATTATCAAACGTGCTCGTGTACGAATATTTACCCATTGATGCCCTTTGTGGATTAATTACTATAGTGCTTGTGTCTATTCTAGCCTACTTGGACCCTTTTGCCCAGCTACGGCGACGCTAGTTCTTAATTTCAATTCCGCCAAGGATGCAAGTCGCATCAATATTGAGAATAGGCGCGTTTTTGTCTGCTGGTGTGGCTGTTCGATTTTCCCAGCCGCCAAGCAGTGGAGTGCCAGAGACGTTCACTCGCCATGTCTCAGGGACGCGCAGTTCAACGCCGCCGCAAAACGTGAACAAACTAAGCTTGGCAGAGCTTTTGATCTCGGCTTTACGCAGATCTAGTACGATACCACCAAGAACTGCCGATGCCGTACCGCCCTTGTAGTCTTTTGAGGTGACATTATTTTCAATGCCAGAAAGTGCGGCAAACAGGTCGGTCTGGGGGTTGTCTGAGGCATCGTGTTCATTTTTGGTTGGGTTTGATCGGCCTGGAGAAGGATAGTCAGACCAACGACGATGATGGCTGCTGGCCATATAATCTGACCGACGCTGACATTAATGATATCGAGACGCTCGAGCAAGAACAGTAGGCCAGCTAAAACGATGAAGCCAGGGAAGAGGTAACTTTTGGGGTTATTGATGTAAAGCAGTACGCCCGCCAGTATCACGAGTAGCGGCCAGTATGTCGCCATAATGTGCGAAAAGCTTGTCGCGCCGAGTGAGTCGAGCAAAAAAGCCGACTCCTAGAACTAAAATTGCCGTACCCCATAGTGTGCGAGAAAGAAGTGTATTTATCGTGAGCACAACATACTATAAAAGCTTTTATTGCGGTAGCTGCACTAGAGCTTCACTCGGCGCAGCAATTGGGCGTTCATGGCGACAATAATGGTCGATAGCGACATCAAGACAGCACCCACAGCAGGTGACAAGATGAAACCAGTGCCAGACATCACCCCAGCCGCCAACGGAAGAGCTAGGGCGTTATAACCGGTTGCCCATATCAAGTTTTGAGCCATTTTGTTGTATGTGCGCCTAGACAGTGTCATGATCTTGGCTACACCGCGAGGGTCACTGCTAGCCAAAATGATGCCCGCTGACTCGATAGCCACGTCTGTCCCCGCACCAATCGCTATGCCGATATCGGCCTGGGCAAGGGCAGGTGCGTCATTGACGCCATCGCCAACCATCGCTACTTTGCTGCCATCTGACTGCAGTTGCTTGACTATTTCGGACTTGTTTTCGGGCAGTACCTCCGCAAAGTACTCGGTGACCCTCAGCTCTTTAGCTACCCAGGCGGCCACACCCTCACTGTCACCAGTCAGTATTGCAACTTGCTTTCCCATTTGCTGCAGAGTGGCGATAGCCTCTTTTGATTCTTCTCGGATCACATCCGCGAGCATAATCATACCCACTACCGCCTTCCCCTCGATAATATACACGACTGTTTTTCCCTCAGCGGACGCTTCATCCGCGGCACCTTGTAGGTCCTCGCTGAGTGTAATGTTGAGCTCAGAGAGTAGGCTTGGGCCGCCCGCATACACAGAGGCCCCTTCATGCCGTGCGCCTACTCCGCGACCTGGTAAGGCCAGAAAATTGGCAACAGACATCTTTTTTGTGTTTTGAGCTTCGGCATACGAAACGATAGCTCGTGCAATCGGGTGTTCTGACTCACTCTCTAGTGCGTATGCGAGTTGCAAGGTGCGGGTTGTATTCGCCGATACGACGCCAACCACGCCTTGCTCGCCCTTGGTCAGCGTGCCCGTTTTATCAAAGAGTACAATGTCAACGTTGCGCGCAGATTCGAGTGCTGTACGTGTGCGCACCAGTAGGCCATTTTTGGCCGCCAATGAGGTTGATATGGCGGTCACGAGTGGAATAGCGAGGCCAAGGGCGTGTGGACAGGCAATGATTAGCACCGTAACAACCCGCTCGAGGATAAACCCAGCTGACGCACCTGCCAGCCACCAGCCGGCCCAGGTTAGTATCGCTACGCCGATGGCGAGAAATGTCAGCCAAAACGCTGCTTTGTCGGCAAGTACCTGAGTCTTCGACTTGCTTTGCTGGGCGTCGGCGACCAATCGCATAATGCCGGCGAGCGCGGTGTTGTCACCGGTTTTCGCCACTTCAACAGTGAGTGCGCCATTGCCATTTATTGTGCCGCCAATCACCAGGTCATCAATTGTCTTTTTCGCGGGGTTTGACTCGCCGGTAATCAGCGATTCATTCACTTCGGACCGACCCTTGATGATAATGCCGTCGATGGGTACCTGGGCACCTGGACGAACAAGCACAATATCACCTACGCCTAGCTGGCTAACAGGTACCATACGGTTCTTACTGCCAGTCTTGATGAGTTCTGCTTCATCCGGGAGAAGCTTCGCAAGCTCATTCAGCGCCCCTTGGGCGTGAGCGACAGATTTCATCTCGAGCCAATGACCAAGTAACATGATGGTTACTAGCGTGGCGAGCTCCCACCAGAAGTCCATGCCCTCAACTATTCCTAAGGTTACGAGCGAACTGT
>CAZHRI010000031.1:0-6615 GCA_964534725.1 uncultured Candidatus Saccharibacteria bacterium | reverse complement strand
GCAAAACGTGTAGTGCGGCGTCGCATGATTATAGTCGCCATTGTCGCGGCGATACTCTTTGTAGTCTGGGTTGAGCTTGCTGTCGGACTATTTGGTTCACCATTTGCAGGAAGTTAATATAACAATCACGCTGTATATAGCGTCCACGCCAGATGTGGTGCTATACTGAGGATATAGGGGCAAGAGGTTAATAGCAAACATGGGCAAATCAGGAGATAGAAGATGATAACGGCGCTACTTGTGTCGCTTTTTGCCGGACTGGCGACAAGTATTGGCGGCGTGCTAGCAACGCATAAAAAGATGGTCGAGCGATCGGTGCTGGCGGTGAGCCTAGCGCTTGCAGCTGGGGCGATGCTGTTTTTGTCGTTTGTTGAACTGCTGCCACATGGTATGGACGAACTCCAGAACAGTTCATATGCCGAAATAGCTGACGTGATGGTGTTCGGAACCTTCTTCATTGGTATTGGCATCGTCATGCTGATTGATAGGCTGCTGCCGAAATCACTTAACCCGAGTGAGATTGAGGGCCGCGAGAACACGCTTTCTTCGGGCGAAAAGAATGCCAACCGACATCTCATGCGCAGCGGTATCTTTATGGCGGCAGTGCTTGCGCTTCATAACTTCCCAGAAGGCGCCTCGACGTTTGCAGCGAGCTACCACGACATTCACGGTGGCGTTGTGCTGGCTATTGCCATCGCTCTCCACAACATCCCCGAAGGCATTGCAGTCGCTGCACCGATCTATGCCGCTACTCGTAGTCGCAAAAAGGCATTATTGTGGGCGACGGTGAGCGGATTGACAGAGCCTCTCGGCGCACTTGTGATGGCTCTACTGGTGGTGACTGTGCTGCCAGCGGCATTGATTGGCCTGGTGTATGGTCTCGTGGCTGGCATGATGACCTTTATTGCGCTCGATGAACTACTGCCGGCTTCGTGGCGCTACCAAACAAAGTCGCACCACACAGTTTATGGACTTTTGGCTGGTATGCTACTAGTCGCCGGAAGTGTTGCACTGATTCACTAATAGTTGAAAAGTTGTATAATAAAAACAACGAACCGTAGAGCGGGGAGGTGATGATGGAAGATCACGAGGCCAACCAACAAGTAGCCACAAAGCGACGACCGTCCATGTGGTGGATGATCGCAGTCGTACTGTTTGTTGGGGTGGCAATAGCTTTAGTGGTTGTCATGCGCCAGAATGCAGCTCAAAAGGCAGTCATCGATTTTCAGACGTGTGAGGCAGCTGGCGGAATTATCGCCGAGAGTTATCCTGAGCAGTGTATGATTTATGGTCGAACATATGTCAATGAGGAGCAGGTGGTGAGTTCGAGCGGTGACTATATTGGTCTATCAGAGCGTCAGGCGTTTACCAAGGCGGAGGACGAAGGTCGAACTGTCCGGGTGGTTGCCCGCGAAGGAGAGTCATTGCCGGTGACAATGGACTTTGTCGACGGGCGGCTCAACCTAACTATCCAAAACGGAGTGGTGCACAGGGTGGGCGTCGAAGGGGTAGAGTAGAGTACCGCTTCACCTGTAGGTGAGCCTGCACCACATGTAGCGTAGTGCAATTATTACAACACTCTACATCTAGCGTCGATATAGGCGCCAGTGCTATACTAAAGTTCCATGGAGGTGATTACACACATGGGCAAACAAAAATTTATATTTGTGACAGGAGGGGTCCTGTCGGGGGTTGGAAAAGGAATTACCGCAGCAAGCATTGGTGCCGTTTTGCAGGCTAAAGGAGTTTCAGTTTCCGTTCAAAAATGTGACCCGTATCTCAACGTAGATGCGGGTCTTTTGAACCCTAAGGAGCACGGGGAGTGTTTCGTGACAAAGGATGGAGCCGAGACAGACCTCGACCTCGGTCACTATGAGCGGTTTCTCGATCTTGAGCTAACTCAAAAGAACACAACATTATCAGGGCGGCTGCTCCGAGATTTGATTGCAGATGAGCGGGCGGGCAAATTTGGTGGGCAGACAGTGCAACTAGTACCGCACCTCACGAATGCAATTAAGCGGGCTATTTCAGAAGCGGCCGATGGGGGAGTGCACATTGTTGAAATTGGTGGTACGGTCGGCGACTTTGAGGGACTGAGTTTTATCGAGGCCATCAGAGAGTTTTCTCAAGATGTTGGGCGAGAGAACTGTTTGTTTGTTCACGTGGTATATGTGCCATACCTCGAAGCGAGCGGTGAATACAAGACAAAGCCTGCGCAAAATGCGATGGCAGATTTACGCGGCTTTGGCATTATGCCAGATGTCGTTGGGGTGCGTACAGAGGGCCATGCTAGGCCACCAAAGAGTATTGGTGAAAAGATCGCCACAGTTAGCGGCGTTCGGCGTGAGGGTATTATTATGATGCCCAATGTCGACACGGTGTATGAGGTGCCGCTCACGGTAGCTCGAGACCTCGGTGGCATGCTCAGTGAGTTTACTGGCAACAGTCAGGAGCCAGATCTTAAGAAATGGCGCAGATTAGCCGAGCGTGACAAGGCAGAGTACGCCCGTGAAGTGACAATTGGCCTAGTAGCGAAGTATATCGACAACGGTGACACCTACTTATCGGTGACCGAGGCGCTCAAGTCGGCCGCCTGGGCCGAAAAAAGTGAAGTGAAGATCCACTGGATCAATGCCGAAACAGCAACTGACGCGGACTTCTCAGTAGTTGACGCAGTGGTGGTACCGGGTGGTTTTGGCGAGCGCGGAGTTGAAGGAAAAATTGCTGCCGCTACCTATTGTATAAAAAACAACAAACCATATCTAGGGCTGTGCCTCGGTCTGCAGGCAGCGGTTGTCGCCGCTGCAAGGCTTGGGGGAGTTAAGCAAGCAAATAGTGAAGAGTTTGGTGCTGGCGAGGGCAAAAATGTCGTCTACATCATGGAGGGGCAGCAAGGTAAGCAGTCGACTGGCGGAACGATGCGTCTGGGAGACCAGGAGGCGCTGCTAGTCGAAGGCTCGAAGGTTGCAAACGCTTACGGCGCGACTAGTGCGGTAGAGCGGCACCGCCACCGCTATGAAGTGAACCAGAGGTTTATTCAGGAGATTGAGCAAGGCGGGCTGGTGATATCTGGTACGTCGCCTGACGGCAAGCTGGTGGAGTATGTCGAAGCTCCTAATAATGATTATTTTGTAGCCACCCAGGCGCACCCGGAGTTTAAGAGTCGACCTTTTCGACCGCACCCCTTGTTCGGGGGGTTGGTGAAGGCCGCAAAGCGCTCGACGGAGTAGGCCGTACTTGACAAATAGATATGCTTATGCTACAATGAAAGCATAGTCATACGTAACACAAAAAAGGAAAAATCATGGCCGAAGATAAAATTGTACCGAAGCATGAACAAGGCGATCTGAGTCGCGACGATGTGTCGGCACTGAGTTATATCTTGCAGCATGTGCGCGGGTCGAGCCCAAGTTCGATGTCACCGCTCTCGCTCGACGACACTGGGGCGTAGGTGTTCTACTGCTTGACGTAGTATAATCAGACTATGCAAAAACGTATCGAACGCATCGTGTATGAGATGTATGGTCACAATGTGGCGATATCTTTAACGCGTCCCGAGCCGCAGTTTGGTGACTTTGCGACGAATATTGCGTTGCAGCTAGCCAAGCCTCTTGGGCGCAATCCGCGAGAAATTGCTACGGAGATTGCCGCGAAACTACGTGATATGGGCGAGTATGAGAACGTCGAGGTCGCCGGACCTGGCTTTATTAATATTACGCTCGGTAGTGATGCGCTTCTTGCGTCGCTTAGCGAAGAGCCACGTGCAACCCGCGCTGGTAGTACGGTGGTGATAGAGACCAACAATCCAAACCCGTTTAAGGCCATGCATATCGGACACGGATTTAACGCCGTACTGGGCGATACGATTGCCAATTTGCTTGCGGCGAGCGGTGCGACGGTACATCGGGTGAGTTATCACGGAGATGTCGGCACACATGTGGGCAAGAGTATGTATAGCCTGCTGAAGTTTGTTGACGGAGACGTGAGGAAGCTTGATCAGATCAGTCCTGAGGAGAGAAACTCATTCATGAGTCGGATGTACGCCGAGGGGTCTCGGGCGTATAAAGAAGACGACGCGGCAAAGCAAGAGATTGTTCAGCTAGCACGTCAATCTTTTGTGCTTAATGACGAGCTGTATCGACAGGTCTACACGACATGTAAAATCTGGAGTTTTGAAGAAATCGACCGAGTGATGAAGCGGATAGGGAATGTGCCGATAGAGAAGCGGTACCTTGAAAGCCAGGCGGATATGCGAGGTGTACCGATTGTCCAGACGCACGTACCTGCGGTATTTCAGGAGAGTGATGGTGCGTTGATTTTTCCTGGAAGCAAATACGGGAGCTTTGACAATGCGTTTGTGACTTCAAAGGGGCTTGGCCTCTATGGGGCGCGCGATCTAGGTCTAATGACGCTCAAGCACGAAGATTTTCATGCTAGTAAAAGCTATATCGTGACGGCTGAGGAGCAGCGAGATTATTTTAAGGGTGTGATTAAGGCGGCTGAACTGTGCCTGCCGGAGCTGAGCGGTGTAACGGAAAATATCTCGACTGGTACAGTTAAGTTGAGTACGGGTAAGATGAGTAGCCGCGATGGCGATGTTGTTGAAATAGGCTGGCTATTTGATGAGTTTGCGAAGGCAATTAGTGAGCGGGGCGGGGAAGCGAGTGATGAGATTGTCGCTGGTGCCCTGCGGTATCAGTTCCTGCGCGTGAAGATTGGCAGTGACGTCGTATTTGATATCAACGAAGCCGTAAGTCTGACGGGCAACACCGGTAGTTATTTGCAATATGCGCATGCGCGCGCTCGAAGTGTACTCGATAAGGCGTCGGTAGAGTGCATGTCCCCGACGAAGGTGCGAGCGGAAGATAGGGCGTTGGTGCGAAAACTAAGTGAATATCATGAAATCGTTGCACATGCAGCTGAGGCGCTTGAGCCGCATCACATTTGCACGTATTTGTTCGAGCTGGCGCAGGAGTTCAATAGGTATTATGAGAAAAATCAGGTCGTCGGCGGCGAGCATGAAGCACACCGTGTTGGTATTGTGATGCTCTACGCTGACACGCTCAAGGCTGGTCTCGGTATTCTTGGTATCCACGCCCCTGAGCGACTTTAGGCTTGTCTTTGAGTGGCACCGAGTGTATACTCGGGTCATGTCGAACACACGAACACACCAGGATATGCTCATTCTCGTGGAGTTAAGTGTGGCCTCGGCAGGTTAGTTTTTCTGGAACTTGAATCAACAGCCGAGGTGAAATCCTCGGTTTTTTCGTTTCAGGAAGCTTCACATCGCAGGGACAACAGTGTCCCTCAACGACAAGGAGGAGTAATGTCCATTGAGCTTAGCGATAGCCAAATCGCTGAAGAGATTGAGTTGGCAATTCGCAACAACCCTGACAATACTTACGGTAGCGAGGGGGAGTTCATTAGCTTTCTCGATCTCGGCATATCGGCTACGCGGATCAAGCGCGTGCTTCGCAGGATGGTCCGTGGGCATAGGATTCTGTATCAACGCGATCCGCGAACACACATCGATTCGTACATCGAGCGGCCCATAACCCTGGGTTTGCCCGGCGCTCGCGTCACGCGCTAGTCACCCGCTACCTCGGGTGATAGTAAGTGGCGGTCTCGGTCGGTGGTAGTAGGCGAAACATGCCGAACCCACCGCCCGGGACACCTCTCCTCCTTGTCATTTTCTTTTGCTTTACATTATTCTACACCGTGCTAACGCTTGATACTCACCTCTGTTGATGGTATGATCTCAGGGTCGCTTGTCGCAGCCTGCAAGAGGGCTGCAGCGACACGAGAGGAAGGAGCGGCGATGTCCGCACCAAGTTTCATTACCTTTGAGGACTGGAGGGAGATGAGCGATTTCCAGAAATCGGTCGTCAAGAGCCAGCTGTGCGTTCAGCTGAAGGCGGTATTAGGAAAGGGTGAGCATACGTTCGACACCGTTCCCGAGCTGCTCGATCGCGTCGGTGTTGAGCATTTGACCACTGGTCAGATTATGATGCGCAACATGTGCATGAAGACGTTTCGCAAGAGCGCGACAGAACCGCTCTTCAGGATGAGCATCCGCCGTTTTGCATCCCTGGTGCATGGCATGGATGGGGTACGAATTGAGCAGTTCAGTCACGAGGCTGTGGCCCGCGACGGAATGCCGCGAATCCGGCTCATCATTTCCTGACCACCTCTCATTGGCCGGAGCAGCATCATCTCGCTGCTCCGGCCACACAACCTACGTAGTATAATGACGGTATACCTAACAAGGAGGGAAGTATGGCGCAGAGTAAAAAGAAGCCAATGAGCGGATTTATTGATTTTATTCGTACCCAGGGAGTGGTTGGACTGGCTGTTGGTCTAGCTATCGGTGTGGCCGCAGGCGACACTGTCAGTAAGCTAGTTGAAGGGTTCATTAACCCAATCATTCAGTTTATTGTCGGCTCACAAGACGCACTCAACTCGGCCGTTTGGCATGTTGAACTATGGGGCCGAAGTGCCGACTTTGCCTGGGGTGCATTTGTCTCCTCTGCTATCACATTGCTGGCCACGGCACTGGTGATTTACCTACTGGTCAATGTAATGCGCCTAGACAAGCTCGACAAGAAAAAAGATTAA
>CAZHRI010000030.1:0-7221 GCA_964534725.1 uncultured Candidatus Saccharibacteria bacterium | reverse complement strand
ATTTCTTTACGACTCACCTCTTTGCCATTTTTCATTTCGATTTCATAGGTTACATTTCGTGAACCCTTTTGACCAGGGGTTCTTACTTCTTTATAGCCAACCGCTCGATTCGCATCTTGAATCTGCTCAACCGGAAAATCAACTTCTTCTTCGGCGGTTATAGTCTGCGTGCCGTCTCTCCACAACTCAATGGACATCCCTGCGGTTATTGCCATATCGAGGGGTACCGACAAGCTGTCGTTTTCGGCTATCGTAATATCTTTTTCCTCTAGGAAATCTTTGACAGTGGTCGCACGGGTACGAACCTCGGCCCTTTTACCATATAGTGTGAAGTCCAGCGGCGTAGCTCGGTCAACGCTCATCACCATATCTGCGCCATACAGTAACAGATCGCTGGCTACCTCAGTCGTCACTACATCTTCAGGGTATAGTGTGATGTCAGCCGCTTTTGCAATCTGCTCAGGCGTTTGCTGCGCTGTTGTAATACGCTGACGCACAGCACCGTCAATAATAGTCACCGGGCGCGCTCGGTAGATATTGACGTTGTATTTTGATGCAACAAGCTCGCTCTCAAGCGCAGGTTCAATGACATCTTGCGCAGCATTGATTTCTACTCCGGCCGCCTCAAGCGCATCACCGACGGTTCGTGCCTTCGTGACAATCACTCGCTCCTCACCTCGATCATGAATACTAACAATATGCTGGTCACTGCCCAGCGGCTGCTGCTCGGGACCAGCCTGGGCCAGGGCTCGATCCATCAATACAGCGCTACCCATAAAAAATGCCAAGACGCCGCCCAGCACAATGAGTCGCTTTAGATGATGTTGTACCTTAATTCCAATGCTCATAAATATAGTAGCTCTGCCTCACGCAGTACTCGTATTAGTATATCACAAGCTAAAGCTTTTCAAGACGTGCGTACTCGGCATTTAGCTTCTTAGTCTGACCAGAGTCAAACCGTACAACCACCGCCATGCCGTCGATGTCTACGACTTCTCCTGAACCAAATAGTGGTGTGCGGACTCGATCTCCAGACGAAAGCTCAAGTTCGTCTGGGAAAAAGTCGATGTCCTCGGTGTAATGTGAACTCGCTGGCTGATCAACATCGGCAGCAAAGAGCCCCATTTCCGACAAAAAGCGGGATGGCATATTGTAGCCTATTTGGCCAAATTGCGTCCGAGAGCTCGCACAGGTGACAAACAACTCCTCTCGGGCGCGGGTCACCCCGACATAACACAGCCGCCGCTCCTCCTCTATATCGTCAGTCTTGCCGCTATCAAATACCCTTGCGTGCGGCAAAATACCCTCTTCGACGCCTACCAAAAATACCACCGGAAACTCAAGGCCTTTAGCCGCGTGGAGCGTCATTAGCGTCACGCCGTCCTCAACCACTTCATCACTTGAGGACATTAGCGACATCTCCTCGAGAAATGCCGTTAAATCAATATACGCCTTTGCTTCAGCAATAAGCACCCCTAGGTTCTCAATCCGCTCTTCAGCCTGGGGGGTGCCGTCATTGATGTACAGTCCATAGCCGGTTTTATCGATAATATCCTCAATGATTTCTGCCGGCGGACGGTCAAGGTCCTGGCGCAGATCATCGAGCACCTGGCCGAGTTGCTTAAGGGGATTTTTCGCCCGAGCAGTTAACCCATCAGCGTGCTCAACCTCCAGAAGCCCGTCAATAATCGAACGTTCTGACGCCTCGTTCCAGGTCAGAAACTTCTGCAAGCTCACTGCGCCGATACCCCGCTTCGGGACCCCGACCAGTCTTTGAAAACTCACTCGATCATGAGGTTGGAATAGTAGACGGAGGTAGGCTATCACATCTTTAACAACAGCTCGGTCCAAGAATCGTAGTCCCCCAACTATTTTGTAGGGAATGTGATGCTCGCGTAGTGCACGCTCTATCGCATAGCTCTGGGCATTCGTTCGATAAAGCACCGCCATATCCCCATAGCTACGCCCTGCATTCGCCTGTCGCCATACTTCTTGAGCAATGCTCGCGCCCTCCTCGGCCTCACTGTATACCTGCCACAATGTGGGCTCTTTACCGCCCTCAAGCTCTGTCCATAGACGCTTATCGGTGCGCTGAGTATTGTGCTGAATCAGCGCATTGGCAAGTGTCAAAATAGCATCGGTCGAACGATAGTTTTGCTCTAACTTTACGACTGTCGTACCCGGAAAATCACGTTCAAAATTCAAAATATTTGTATAGTCAGCGCCGCGAAAACTATAAATCGACTGCGCATCGTCACCGACCACACAGATATTCCGATCTGCGTTAATGAGTAATTTTATCAGCGCATACTGAACTGGGTTGGTGTCCTGGTACTCATCAATCAGAATATGCTGGAATTGGTCGCGCCACTTACGGCGCACAGCAGCATGATCACTCAGCAGTCTGACCACTTTTATCAATAAATCGTCAAAGTCGAGCGCATTGGCACTCGCGAGTTGTCTCTCGTAGCCCACAAACAGCTCTGCTACTCGCTGCTCAATCGGCCCTCTTGCTGAATCGGCAAAGTCCTCGGCAGTCTGTAGGTTGTTCTTGGCCTTTGAAATCATCGAGGTAACTGCGCGTGGCTTGAGATCTTTATCGGTCATCCCGTGCTGCTTCATCAGTTGGCGGATCAGACTGATCTTGTCATCCTCATCGTAAATCACAAACCGTGGCGACACGCCAATAGCTATACCATCATGTCGCAATAAGCGTACACAAATACTGTGAAAGGTGCCCATCCATGGCATAAAATTCCTATCGTCGGCCGATTCGCCGAGCATTTCGGCTAAGCGACCACGCATCTCGCGTGCGGCTTTGTTGGTAAAAGTGACAGCAAGTATACGACTCGGAAACACACCCTTCTCTCGCACGAGATGCGCGATGCGATGGGTGAGCGTCTTGGTCTTACCGCTGCCGGCACCCGCTAAAATAAGCAATGGGCCCGACTCATGGGTAACCGCCCGACGCTGCTGGTCGTTCAATCCTAACGTACTATCCATACATCTATCTTAGCAAGAAATACCACGCAGCGACACCGCCAGCGGCACCGATCACAACAAGAAGGAGTATCCAAACCATGACCATCCAGCCAGACTTCTTCTTTTCTGGATGCGCGAGAGGTTGCGGCGTTTCTGCAGCAGCCTCGAAGATACCGCCTGGTTGTGGTGTATCCGCCGCGACCGCATTATACTGCGGAGTGATGCTGCCTGGTAGGCCTGACTGGTCGGTAGATTCTGCCCGGGCTGAAGAATGTGGCTGCTCAGCGACCACAGGCTGTGGCTCGACAATAATTTCTGATGATTCGACGGCCAGCACCTCAGGGCTCAGCTCAGGCCGAAGTGGCTCTTCAGGGGCCGGACTATCGCGCTGCGTTTCTGACGCCCAAGGATCGGTAGACTCTAGCTCCGGATGACTTGTGTCACTTGCAGGCGCCCCTAGGTTCACGTCAGCGTCTTGCCCAACTCCGAATGTCATAGGATCTGGCATCACCACTTCACTTGCATCCGAAGGAGTAGCGTCCAATGGCTCAGGACTCGCATACGACACCGAACCAAGAGGCCGTTTGTCGACAGCAATCCCTTCAATAAATGGCGATTCCAGTGGAGCAAGCTCCGGAGGTTCTAGGGCATCGAGATCACGAGGTTCGAATTCCTGATTTGACTGCATATCCGAGGTAGCCGCATTCGACGTATCTTGCGTAACCGGCTCATCAGCAACCTGCTGAAAAGCCTGAGATGGTGGCTGTAGTTGTGTCGCTTCTCGAGAAGGGCGAGCGGATAGGTCGGGTCGCTCAGTAGCCGATGTCCTCGTACCACTTGAGGTAACAACATCCATGAATCGACCACGACGCTGGACGATTGGCGCTGCTGCAATAGACGGAGCTGGGGCATTGGCTACCGAAAGTGCACTTGGCTGAGGTGCAGTTTCAGCTGCAGAGATGGACGCCGCATCTGGCTGGACCACACTCTCACTCACCTGCGGCGTGTTATCGACTGGTGGCTGGCTGGACGGCTGTGAAGACGTATTCTCAGGCGACCTACCATGTTTATCCATCAGTGAGCTCACAGCCCTATCTAGCTCGTCAAAGTCAATATCCGTCACAACGCCCTCCCACCTTCTAGTTTATATGCCACATCGATAATCGCCGAGAATTGATGGGCGTCAAGACTTGCGCCGCCGATCAATAGACCGTCAACCTCGTCAATTTGTAAATAGCTCTCAGCATTATCCACCGTGACACTTCCGCCATACAACACGCGTACAACTTTGGCCGCCTTCGCGCCGAACAGCTGTGCCACTTGCTGTCGAATAATCTTTACGGCCTCTTTGACGTCCGATGGAGTGGCGTTATTGCCGGTACCAATCGCCCACACGGGCTCATATGCTATCACGAGTGTTTCCAGTTCGTCAGCAGTAAGATTTGCAAGTCCGCCCGTGAGTTGATCGTGTAATACATCACGCGTCTCGCCAATCGCTCGTTCTGACGCGGTCTCACCTACGCACAAAACTGGCTGAAGGTGATTTCGTACGGCCGCTTGGACTTTTGCTCGAGTATCTTTGTCGGTTTCGGAGAACTGATATCGTCGCTCAGAGTGGCCAATCAGAACATACTCAACAATGCCACGTAAATGGGCTGCCGGGACTTCACCGGTGTAGGGGCCCTCGTCTCGCCAGTATGAATTCTGCGCGGCCAACTTGAACTGTCGACGGTTGACCTGCAGACTCAGCGACTGAAGCGTCAGCATAGTTGGGGCCAGTACCACGTCAACAGTACGTTGCGCAGGAATCATTTCAGATAGCCTATGCAAATAGAGGCTTGCCTCTTGCATATTTAGATTCATTTTCCAGTTGCCAATAATCAGTTTCTTCATATAATCTCGCTTACGCTTAGTGTACCACTCCTGGGCCATACGCGTCTAGCAGACTTTCCACACCTGGCAGGGATTTACCAGACATCAGCTCCATACTTGCCCCGCCACCGGTTGAAACGTGGGTGAATCCCGCTCCGTCATCACCGCCCCATTTTAATACAAAATCAGCTGTATCACCGCCACCGACAATCGACACCGCATCACTGTTGGCGGCAATCGCCAAGGCCGTCCTTGCAGAACCGTATGAAAAACTCTTTATTTTTGAAAACCCAACCGGTCCATTCCAAACAATAGTTTTTGCATGTTTTATGACAGAGGTAAATCGATCAATAGATTGACTACCAATATCAAGCGCCATATCACCCTCACCAATTCGCTCTATTGCGACCTCGCGTCGCTGCTGAGTCGCATCATTTGTGTCTGTGCCTACTGCGACATCTTTTGGTAGCACCAAAAGGTCGTCTACGTGCTCTGGCCCTACTTTATCAGCAGCTGCCTGATAAATGCCACGGAGTACATCTTGCTGCCCGTCCTCGACAACGCTTTTGCCAATCTGATAACCCTTGAATTGCAAAAAAGTATTTGCCATTGCACCGCCGATGAGAATAGTGTCTGCTTTATCGATAAATCGACGAATCAGATCAATCTTGTCACTGACCTTGGCGCCCCCGATGACCGCCACAAGAGGCCGGGCTGGCGCCTCCATAGCCCTCGTAATCATTGTGTATTCTTTCTCTAAAAGCAGTCCGGCAAAACTTGGCAGACACAGCGTAATCGCATGTGTGCTCGCATGCGCCCGATGCGCCGCCCCGAAGCCATCTTGCACGAAGAATGCCGCCCCCGTGCTCTTGGCGAGCGATTTTGCAAACACCATGTCGTCGGCTTCTTCCTCTTTGTAAAACCGCAGATTCTCCAGCATCACAATACTGCCGCATGGGCTATGGCGCACCATCTGTCGCACCTTATCTCCGACGCAGTCATCAATAAACCTCACCGACTGACCAAGTAGCTCAGATAGTCGAGCAGCTGCCGGGGCAAGACTAAGTGATGCATCGCGCCCCTCGGGCCGCCCCATGTGACTGATGAGTACTAGTCGGCACTGTCGCTCTAGTAAATACTGGATGGTTGGCAGACTCGCACGAATACGAAGATCGTCGGCAATCGTGCCATCTTTATTCATCGGCACATTGTAGTCGACGCGCACGAGCACCGTTTGGCGCTCGACATCAACATCTCTGACGGTTTGTTTGAAAAAAGCTTTGCCCACCCTAGTTCCTATATTCTTATGCTATATTACGCGTACCTGGATATTATTTGTTGTACCTGGCTTACCCGGGCTATGGCCGCTCACCAATACCAAAGTTGTCGGTTCGTCACCAAAATAACCCTCGTTCTTCAGTTCTTCAGCTAGTTTTCCGGCAGACTCAAAGCCGCTTGGACGGACATATGAACGAGTCGCATAGCTCAGAGCCAGCTTTTGCGCGGTCTCTTGGCGATCAGTTACGCTGATAATCGGCATATTTGGTCGAAATGCTGCAATATTCACCGCGGTGGCGCCGCTACTAGTTTCGGCAATGACCGCCTGCGCATTAATATCCTGCGCTAAACGAACTGCTGAATAGCTGATTGCAGCATCTGTTTTGCGACGGGCCTCGCCCTTGTCAACAGCCATAACTTCGCTATATTCCTGTGTGTACATAATGGTCTTTCGCATCGCCTTGACGGTCTCAAGCGGATACTTACCATTAGCTGTCTCGTCAGAAAGCATCACCGTATCGGCACCCTGGATCACTGCATTGGCCACGTCACTCACTTCGGCTCGCGTTGGTTCAGGATTATCTACCATACTACCCATCATCTGGGTTGCGACGATGCCGAGCTTTCCATGCTTACGACACAGTGCAATGATGCGTCGCTGCACCACTGGAACAATCTCCGCTCCAGCTTCTACCGCGAGGTCGCCTCGGGCTACCATCACGCCGTCACTTACTCGAATAATCTCCTCAAGATTCTCTGGACGAATTGCCGCCTTGGTCTCAACCTTGGCAATCACATGCGCGTTCGAACCTAGCTCTACGAGTCGGGCCCGCAGGTCAATGATGTCGCCGGCTGTCTGCACAAAACTCAGCGCTACATAGTCAAAGTCCTGCTTGGCGCCCCATTCAAGGTCGTCGATGTCTTTTTGTGTCAAAATATCACCGCCAAAGTCAGTATCTGGCAGGTTGAGCCCCTTACGGCTCATCAAAAAGCCAGTGTTTTGCACTTCGACGCGCACCGCTGTGTCACTTGCGATTTCTGTCACGACAGAGTGAATCTTGCCATCAAACATATAGAGTGGCTCACCGA
>CAZHRI010000029.1:0-7373 GCA_964534725.1 uncultured Candidatus Saccharibacteria bacterium | reverse complement strand
CTTAATAGCCGTACCCTCACCACCCTTGTGGAGGTTAGAGCGGAAATCATCATCAAGGCTCTGCCGCTTCATACTGGCTACTACGCGACCACCGACCACAAATGCACGAATATCAGTACCCGCCGACTCCTTGATGAATTCTTGGATCAAGATATTAGTACCGTCTTCGTTATGCAAATACAGTGCCTGCAAAGCTGACTTTGCCATGCGCTTAGTTTCGGCCAGCACTACTCCGTTGCCGTGCGTGCCACGAGCCAGCTTGATAATTACTGGCACGCCGCCGACCATATCGATTAGACTATCGATATCTGCCGTATTACGACTAAACACAGTCTTAGGAATTGCCACACCAGCTTTTGAGAGCAGCTGCATACTCCGAAGCTTATCACGCGTACGGTTGATTGCAATCGAGCTCGATAAGCTATAGATACCCTGCATCTCCAGTTGACGGACAATCGCCGTGCCATAGCGCGTCATATTTGCAGCGATTCTTGGGATAATCGCGTCAAAATTCTTCAGGTCTTCACCGTCATAACTGACCGTTGGATTGCTTTGCTCGATTGATGCATAGCAGTCGCGATACTTAACGATCGTCACCGTGTGTCCACGGCTCAATGCGACCTCTTTGAGCCGCTTAGTTGAATAGTTACCTGGTCCGTTCGATAAAATTGCAATGTTCATCCTAGTAGCTCCTTTTCGTAGTCCATAGACTCGTTAACCCTTACATCCACCAATATGTTGTTGTCTCGTAGAAATTTTCGTCCAATCAGCATCGGATATCTCATACTCCTACGATCGGCTAAGCCAATATCGGTTTCATAAAGACGATCACGTATTTTGATATGCGTACGTATAACATAACGTCTCTTGGCCTGGCCGTGCGCGCTCCGGACTATGCGCACATAAAAATCATACGCTGCGTACCTTTTGCGCTTATCGCCTACTAGCGCGAACGACAAATACTCTCGGCCCGCTTCGTCCGTTTTCTTGCGGACTCCCGTGGCATGGAGTGCGCCACTATAAGCCCCGGTATCAACTTTTGCAACAATAGGGTCATAATTAAAATCTGGCAATATGATGTGCTCAAAAGAGCCAATAGTTTGCCCCTGCTCACCTGCTGGCTTATGGAGCTCTTTGTCGATACTTTCTACCAGTTTCGGCACGATATCAAAATTCTTTCCGTCACGACAGCCATAAAACAACTTGAGTACAGGTGCCGTATTAAACTCAACAAATGAGTAATTAGTCGCAGACAGCGGCTGTGTGTAATCCTCGATAAACATGTCGACGACGACGAACATTGCATTTATGCTTTCGCCTAGCTTCTCGGCCACCTCGGCATACATTGGATGGATCTCACTGAGGCGATCATACACAGAGCATCCATTCTTAATCATAGTAGCTCGATTTAACTCGACAATCTCACCGCGAGATGGAACTCGCGTGCCATGAATCAACTCTGCAGGCACAATTTCCTCTGTAAGTTGGGGGTATGTAACGTATTCTAGTTTGATATTACGCCTTGCGTCATTCTCTTGTCTAATCAGCTCGGCTACAGAAGCAACTCCATCGCCCACCACGCGAGGTGTCTGCCGTAGCAGCGCCGCTACAGCTTTGCCGTTGAGTATAACAAAGCGCACCTCCTCACCCTTCATCTGTCGCTGAATAAGCACAGATGGGTATACTTTTCGTGCCTTTGCTACGGCCAATCGGAGCGCCTTCGGCGTTGTGATGTTTAGAGTGAGTCCACGAGACAGTGAGCTGTTTGATGGTTTGACGACAAGTGCGCCATAGCGTTTAAATAAATCAAAGGCAAATTCGTCGGTTATCTCATCGTCTGGTCCGATGTACGCCGTATGGGGAATTGCGACACCCCGAACTTCGGCAAACTTATACGCGACCTCTTTGTGACGAGAGATGTAGCTGCTCTCTTCCGACATACCCGGATAGCGGAGCATTGCTGCACGCGTCGCCCACTGCGCCCCGGTAGGGCTAGTGTAGGTGACAAAAAGCTTACCGGCGCGTAACTCTGTATCGACGGTGTAGTGGCGCTTTTTAAATTCAGCAGCCAGCAGCTTATACGAAGCGTATGGGTCATCTTTTATGTACATATCCTATCGTCCTTCCTGCTGGCGAGTTATGTTTTCTATATTTATTACCTATCAAGCTTGTCACATATGATGCACATGTTCAACGTGTGAAACAGCCTTTCGAGAGCTATCCGACGTAATCAGCCTACTCGCACTGCCGCTTCAGCTGCGCTAATCGACGGCTTCTGCTTGCGCTACAATGGCCGTCCGGCAAATCGACACACGCGACGCTAGTCACACATATAGGGCTATACTTATATGTTAGCATACTATGCATATTTTGTCAATAAGCAGACCGCGCCATCACCTCTTGCTGAGCGCCAAAATATTGAGCTTCGCTAGTTCCAACTTCGTGAAAATCAAACCGCTCATACAACATCCGTGCTCGGTCGTTCCCTCGAAGCACCTTGAGCTCGATGCGCACAGGGCCCACACGCTCAAGAAGGTGCGTCAACAGCTGCGGCCCCACGCCCTGCCCTTGCTTGGCTGGATGGACGAATAACCCCCTCATGACTACGAGATCCTTACATTGCCACTGTGCACCAACATAACCGACAAGCCCCTGATCATCTTCGGCCACAAAAAAGCGTACGTCGGGATGCGTGAGTAAATCGGTCATTTTTTGAACAAACAACTCACGCTGCTCCTTGTTGTCGCTATATCGCTCGTCAAACCGCTGGCGATATTCGGATGGGATAAGCTGCGCATATAATGGTAAGTTATGGGCAGCAAGTGAAATGCGGTACATCGCCTCAATATCGCTTAGACTTGCCGTACGAATACGATATTTCATACCGCAACTATAGCCTACGAGGCATGCTCTGTCACCATAAATGGGCTGCTAAAATATACTGCGCTTTTTTGTGCTATCTTTGAACTCTTCTAGTAGCTCTTTTTGCTTCTTGGTCAGCTTGGTTGGAATATCGACTACAATTCCGACAATATGCGGTCCGCGTGATTCGGTGCGCAGATTTGGTACGCCATGACCGGACAGCTTAAAGTCGGTACCATTCTGTGTGCCGGCGGGCACTTTCATGCGAACCTTGCCGTCAACCGTGTCGACGTCAATTTCTGTACCAAGCGCTGCATCAATCATCGAGACATGCTCAAACGACAGCACGATATTGCCCTCACGAGTAAACTTTTTGTGTGGCTTGACGCGAATATGCACATACAAATCGCCCTTTGAGCCACCCTGCACTGCTTCACCCTGCTCTCGAAGACGAATTGTCGCTCCATCATCAATACCGGCTGGTATTTTGACATTGAGGTCGCGCGACTGACGAAGCGTGCCCTTACCATAGCACTTTGAACAATTCTTCTCTGGTATCTTTCCTTTGCCCTTGCAAGTTTGGCAGGTGACCGCTTGTTGAATCTGCCCAAAAATTGAATTCATCACACGTGTCTGCTGACCCGCACCTTGGCATGTATCGCAGGTCTTGAGCCCGTGACCAGGCTCCGCACCTGATCCGCTACAACGATCACACTCGTCTTCAAGGTTGAGAGTAATTTTCTTTTCAGCACCAAAGACCGCCTCCTCAAATGTAAGCGTGACGCTCGTTTCAACGTCTCGGCCACGACGCGGGCTGCTGCTCTGCTGAGCACCACCAAAGAACTGGCCAAAGATATCACCAAGGCCGCCGCCAAAATCGAACTCGACACCCTGTCCGTTGGCAAATCCGCCGAACCCTTCAAATGGATTACCGGCTCCCCCGCCAGATGCACCACCGACACCAGCATGCCCAAACTGGTCGTAGCGCTGGCGCTTCTGCTTATCCTTGAGAACCTCGTATGCTTCGTTTATTTCCTTAAACTTCGCTTCGTCACCACCATCTTTATCCGGGTGATGCTTAACAGCGGCCTTACGAAAAGCCTTCTTTATCTCATCTTCAGAAGCAGTTTTGCCTACTCCTAAAACCTCGTAGTAATCACGTTGTGCCATATGTCATTATTGTAGCAATTTAGCACTCACATATCAAGAGTGCTAGAGTCTGACTACTCTACGGCATTACCGCTGCAATCTGCGGGTTACGATAACAGCCCCCGTATTGGTCGCAGGCGTGACACCGTCGGCTTGAAAATACGAAGATGAGTAGTATCCGGCACTATTGGGTGTTTGACTGGGTGAGGGCTGGGTAGCGTAGGCTTCGAGAGTAAGCCGCGCTGAGGTAGAGCCATCAACGCGTACGAGAGGAGATTTCGCCGAACCACTGGTTGTTCCGGTGCACACTTGCCCAGCTGAGGCATTGTAGCTCATCCCTCCCGCCAACGCCCCACCACACAGATAGCTTTTTGGGTTGCCAAGGACGTCAATTGACATCATCTCTCCGCTCGGACCATACCCATTGGCACAGAAACTATCCGCGTCAGTTGTAGCTAGGTGCAAGACGTTGCCCTTAGTGGGCTGCACGGTTGAAGGTAAATTCGTAGGGTACGAACCAACGACAATTATCAGCTCGACCACGGTAAAGCCGCGCTTTGCTGTATTCATACACTCATAATGCCGCGCAGGAAGACAAAGCACAGGCGAGGTCAGGGGGTCGCAGCACGCCATGCGCGCCACCAGAACGGGGGCAGAGACACAGGCGCTTCAACACGACTAGGCACCGACCGTGTCGTGCCAGTATTGTCACCACCAAACGTGACACGCACTGGGCCAGCTATACTCGGAGCAACACCCATACGATCAGCCTCGATCACATCTGGCGACACATACGATACAGTCGGCGGACGATCTGCCCATATCCAGCCGCGTACCGACTGTGCGGCGATGATATCAGCAACCTCATCTTGCCATGGCAGAAGAATCCGAGCAACAGGCGCTCCTTCGGCTAGGACCTCTAGGTACTCAAAGTTCTTTAAGGCGGACTGGTATAGCTTATAGCTATCATCGATAGCAACAGACGCCAATGGCGCGCCCATCACTACGACAACAATCTGCTGGCTCTGGGTGCCGTGACCCTGCGTACCTGCTAGTATAAAATTACCGCCCGCTTCAACGGTCTCACCAGTCTTGAGACCTACGATATTGCCCTGTTTCAGCAGTCGATTGGTATTATATATCACGCCAGCGCCCGGAACGTCTGCTTCTGCCTGGGACACAATTTCCGCCAACACAGGCTGATCCAGTACCCTGAGCGCAATGCGCGCAAGGTCCGATGCCGTACTCGTCGTGAGTGGACTGAGTCCGCTCGCGTCACCCCCAACTGTCGTATCCTCGAGCCCCCAACCTCGAACCATGGCATTTGCATAGGCATGATATGCATCAAGAGAGCCGAAAGCCCAAAGCGCCAGCGTGTCGGCCATGTTATTACTAGAGGCGAGAAGCACCGCTTGGATTGCCTGATATTGCGTCAGCTGTAGTCCTGTATAGACCGGCGTGTTTGAACCGTTGTGTGCGACGTACCACGCATGACTCTCTACGTCTGCCTGCTTCATTGTCAATATTGGTCCCGACTCACCCCTCTGCAATGGTTTTTTCTCGAGGACAGCAAGCATCGTAATGACTTTAGCTGTGCTGGCGGTCGGGTGCGGAGTCGTTTCGCCGTGCGTCTCAATTACACCATAGGTCGGCGTTGCGATGGCCGACTGGCCATACTCCGGCCACGCTAACGGCTTCACCGCATTCGTCTGTATATGCGTAGCAACTGACTGCACTTCTAGCGCCACAACGAGATGGTGGGCTCGATACACCAATACTCCAGCGCCCACACCTGCGACCAATACGACGAGCCAGAGAGCAAAGCGCCGCAGCATCCGACCGCTAGTTCTCTGTTTTTGTGTAGCCAGCCCTTTCATAGTCTGTCCTCAGCATAGCATAAAAGCTGGCCCCACTAGAGAGGCCAGCTTTCGCTTTTCTACGACGATGAGGTGAAGCTACCTACTTCTTTTCGTCGATCACTTCGCCTTCAACTGCTTCATCAGATTTTGACTTGCTGTCTTTTTTACCAGATGAACCTTCTGCCGCTTCGTCACCCTCTTTAGGCGCCTCTTCGTAGAGCTTGGCGCCAATTGGCATAATAGCGTCAGTCAGCTCCTTGGCCGCTGCCTCAAGCGCATCTTTGTCGGCCTTATTGTCATCCTTGACCTTCTTGGCCGTTGCGACTGCTGCTTCGATGACCTTCTTATCCTCCTCGGAGATCTTGTCCTTGTAGTCACTCGGCATTTTTTCTGCCTGATAGATAGCGTTCTCTAGACCGTTTCGAGCCTCGACTGCCTCACGCTTCTTCTTATCATCATCGGCGTGCGTCTCAGCCTCTTTTTGAGCCTTTTCGATATCTTCCTTGGACATATTACCACTATCCTGGATAGTGACGGAGTTTTCTTTACCGGTTCCCTTATCTTTAGCAGTCACGTTGAGGATACCGTTGGCGTCAAGGTTAAAGGTAACCTCAATCTGTGGCACTCCACGTGGAGCCGGAGCAATGCCGTCAAGGATAAACGTACCGAGGCTCTTGTTGTCGCTCGCCATCTCGCGCTCGCCTTGTAGTACGTGAATCTCTACCTGTGGCTGATTATCGGCATAGGTAGAAAATACCTGGCTCTTACTAGTTGGCACGGTAGTGTTTCGGTCAATCATAGCCGTTCGAACGCCGCCAGCCGTCTCAATACCGAGCGTTAGCGGAGTTACGTCGAGCAGCAACACGTCTTTGACGTCACCAGCAAGCACACCACCCTGAATTGCCGCGCCGACAGCTACAACTTCGTCCGGGTTAACTCCTTGCATAGGGTCCTTGCCAAAGATTTGCTTCACCTTTTCAACGACAGCTGGCATACGAGTCATGCCACCAACCAGAACAACAGAGTTGATATCTCCCGCAGATAGTTTCGCATCTTTCAGCGCCTTCTCAACTGGACCAGCCAGACGATCAATCAAGTCTCCCACCAACTCTTCTAGCTTCGCGCGGGTCAACTTAAGCTCAAAGTGCTTTGGCCCATCGGCGTCAGCGGTGATGAATGGAATATTTACTTCGTACTCAGTCGTGCTCGATAGCTCTTTCTTGGCTTTTTCGGCCTCATCTTTGAGCCGCTGCATCGCCGCATTATCCTTCTTGAGATCAATACCCTCTTGCTTCTTAAACTCATCAATAAAGTGGTTGACGATCACATTGTCAAAGTCTTCACCACCCAGGTGAGTATCACCATTGGTTGATTTTACCTCGAATACACCGTCACCGAGCTCAAGGATAGAGACGTCAAAAGTGCCGCCACCAAGGTCAAAGACAGCGATCTTCTCCTCTTTGGAGTTGTCGAGACCGTACGCCAGTGCGGCAGCGGTTGGTT
>CAZHRI010000028.1:0-7458 GCA_964534725.1 uncultured Candidatus Saccharibacteria bacterium | reverse complement strand
TGCTCCATGGCTGTGACTTGAGTTTCGAATTCCGCCAGCAGCTCACTATCACCTAACTCCATGAGCTCAGTGATATCGTCGAGCTGCACACTTAGCATTTGCCATGGCCTCACCAGTGCACGAACAGCAGCTGCCTTTTTGGCAACCGATTGCGCGTAGTCAGGATTATTCCAAATTTCCGACTGATTCATCTGCACTTCCAGCTCTTCTGCTTCACGTAGTCGCGACTCAAAATCAAGTGCGTTTTTTGCGCTATCTACGTTACGACGTAATTCATCAATTCTTTTTTGCAAGGGCTGCATGCTACTACTGCACCTCCGCAAGACGCTCAACTGCAGCAACAAATTGTTGCCCGCGGTCAACGTAGCTGGTAAACATATCAAAACTTGCGGCTGCCGGACTCAAGATGACAACACCGCCTGGCTCGGCCAGCTGCCGCGACAGCTGAACCGCCCGCTCCATGCTCTCGGCTTCACGGTACGACACACCGAGCTTCTCACACAGTTCAGCGATTTGTTTGCCGGTTTGGCCCATCGTCACAACTTTTGATGACGTATCACGACAAAGTGCCACAACGGACTCGTAATTGGCGCCCTTATCGGAGCCGCCCAGGATAATCACTTTGGGTTGATCAAACGCACGCAGTGCTGCTATTGCACTTCCCGGTGTAGTCGCAATGCTATCGTCGTAGTAAGAAATACCTCCGACGCGCTTAACAAGCTTCAAACGGTGCGGCAGGCCGTCAAAACCTGCCAGTCCGTTGGCTACTGCTTGATCAGATACGTCCTGGTCAAACAATCGAACGGCAGTAATAGCTGCGCACGCATTTTCGATATTATGCTGGCCCACCAGATGTAGCGTATCGACGCTACATATAGCGTGCCCCTGAACACAAAAATTGTTCGACTCGACATATGCTGCTCCATCATCGCTGATACCGTATCGATACTTCTTGCCTATGCTGAGGTGAGCAACCTCTGCAGAAAGCGTGTTATTCGGATGGTATATTGTCACCTCGTGAGCACCCTGATGCGCAACAATCTGTGATTTAGCAGCGATATACTCTGCCATGTCGCTATGTACGTCCAGGTGATCAGGCTCAATCATCAGTACCACCGCAACATGAGGAGACTGCTGAAGGTCCCACAGCTGAAAACTACTTAACTCGTACACGACGACATCACTAGGCTGGATAGCCTTAAGCTCGCCCAAGCCTGGTACTCCAATATTCCCAACTAGGTGAACGGTCTTGCCTGCTGCCTGTAGGATTGAAGCGATTAAGCTTGCTGTGGTACCCTTACCCTTCGTACCGGTTACGCCGATAATTGGTGCTGGGCATACAGCAAAAAATTCATTGGTTGCGCTCCATACGTGTCCGTCCGTTGCGATTTTTCGCGGTGCCAACCCGGCTGTTCGCACTACCATGTCAAACCCATCCAGCTGCTCAAACGCGCCTGGTCCAAGCAATGTTGCCGTCCCTACGGGCACAGCGCCATCGATATGACGACGCTCATCTACAATCGTTATTTCGGCAGACGGAAACTTCTCTTTGAAATACTCGTAATTCGTTCGTCCTTCAATGCCAAAACCCGCGACTGCAATCTTCATCTTAAAATAGTGTCTCCAGCTTTTCATGCAGTTTGACAAGCAGTTCTTTCTCGCCGCAACTCACGCCCGCCAGAACCCATGCATCGTGTTTAAAGAATTCGCGCACTGTTTCCACAATCTGCTCCTGACTCACTGCTAAAATATCTGCCGGAACTTTCTCATAATCCTTCACGATATCATCCGCAAAATACCTGCCGGTATAGAATCCGCTGATCTGTGCAACAGTCTGCGCACCCATCTGATATCGACCAATGGCATATGATTTTGCGCTCTCTATATCGTGCGGATCAAGCTGTCCATTTAATACACGTTTGAGCTCGCGGACAATAATATCAAACAAGTCTTCGGTAGTTTCGAGATTAACCTGTCCGCCAAAGTCCCACGCTGAATCATAAAACCCTACCGAGGTATCGCTGAACACTCCGTACGCCAGGCCTTTTTTTCGCGCCGCACCAAATATCCGCGAGCTCATTGTGCCCGTCAAAATATGGTTCAAGCTATCCATCGCGTCCGCCTCAGGGTCACTCAGCTCACGCGGGATACTCATCGACCAACCGAAGTTCAGGTTTGAAGCCTCTTTGCGACGAATCAGTACAGGATTTGCCTTGCTGAGTTCGTTATTAGGTATGATGAACCGCTCGCCGCTCTCAAGCTGCCAGCTCTCAAGCATGTCACGAATTCGCCTCCTGCGACCCTTTAGCTTTCCTGCGATGACGAATCGGAGATTCTGCAGCGTATGCGTACGTCGATGATGCTCTTTTATATCGCGCAATGTGATGTTCGTGATCGTCTTGAGCCGCTGATTGTACGTCAAAATATCTTCACCAAGCGCCTGTTGAATACGCGGCCACATGACGCGGTTGTGATTGTTGAGATAGCCGGTCAGTTCACTACGAACGTTGCCCTTCTCCGCTTCGAGTTCAGCATTATTAAACCGAGGCGTCGTAATAGCCATGCGCTGAAGGTCGAGCACCCGATCCCACTCAAAATCCGCGCATGCGGCTTCATACACCATGGCATAGTCAGAAGTAAAGGCATTGTGATATGCCCCATTCTTGGTAAACTCTTGCTCATACGCATGCTCTGAGCGATATTTTTCATTCGCACCAAACGCCATATGCTCCATCACGTGAGCTGTTTCGTAGATCTCCTTATCGCGCACATAGCGGTTGCCCGCGCGAAAATGAAACTGAAAACTCATGACGGTTGCATCCGGCACATCTATCAAGAGGCCGCGTGCGCCATTTTTAAGCCTAACTTCCTCAACTGTATGTTTCATCTATCCCGTACCCTCTGCCCACCAGAATTTATTACTTACGATTTTTCTTACGATTTTGACGCGATGCTTTCTTCTTTTTACGCGCTGCATTTTTCACGCGATTTGCTTCGGTGTTAGACACACCTTTCTTTACCGAGAAGTCACCGTCGCGATTTGTCTCGCCACTACCAATCTCGTTCACGCCCTTTTCTGTGGCCGTCTCAGCCAATCGCGTCAATTCGGTGTCATACTCGTCATCCTGAGACTGTGTAATAACCGCGTCGTGTTTATGGATACGGAAGATTGTATTGAGAATCTCGTTACGAAGATTTGCCTGAAGACTATTAAACAATTTCTGGCTCTCTGAGCGGTACTCAACTAGCGGGTCACGCTGGCCAACGCTACGCCAGTGGATCCCCTCGCGCAGATGCTGCATGTTCTCTAGGTGCTGCATCCATAGAGTATCGAGAACAGCCATATAGACTTCACGCTCGACACCGCGTAGTTGTTCAGCACCAATTTCTTCTTCTTTTTCCTCATAAATTTTCGTCGCAAGAGCCTGGGCTCGCTCTATACGCTGTTTGTCGCGCTTGACTTTGCCAATATCCGCAATTTCATCTTCGTACCTATGCGAATGGAAGGTGAAATTGAAATTCTCAACCAACTTAGGGTCATTGTTCGATGGCACAATCACCACTTCACTAACCTTCTCTGTGATTAGGCGTTCAATCTCCGGCTTGATGTTGTCACCTTCAAGAATTTTTCGTCGCATCGTATACACAACACGTCGATGTCGATTGATCACATTGTCGTACTGAACCACCTGCTTTCGAGTGTCGAAGTTATACCCTTCTACTCGCTTCTGAGCTGCCTCAAGCGTCTTAGAAACCGCACGGTTCTGGATAGGCGTCTCTTCATCAACGCCAAGCCGGTCCATGAGCAGCGCTATCCGCTCGCCCTGGAAAATACGCATCAAATCGTCTTCTGTTGACACATAAAACTGCGTCTCGCCTGGGTCGCCCTGACGTCCGCCACGTCCGCGAAGCTGGTTGTCGATACGTCGAGACTCATGTCGCTCAGATCCAATCACAACCAATCCGCCAAGCTCTTTCACCCCCTTGCCGAGCTTAATGTCTGTACCACGACCCGCAATATTGGTTGCAAGCGTGACCGCACCCTTCTCGCCGGCCTTCTCGATGATAGCCGCTTCGCGCTCATTGTTCTTGGCGTTAAGTAGCTCGAATGTAATACCTTCTTTTTCTAGGTACGCCGCAATAGTTTCATTCTTCGCGATCGATCCCGACCCAACAAGCACTGGACGACCTTGCTTGTTATACTCCTTGATAGCCTCGGCAACCGCCTTGAGCTTGCCTTTTTCAGTCTTGAATATAAGGTCTTCTTTGTCCAGACGAGCAATCGGCCTATTTGGTGGAATCTGTATTACATCAAGACTATAAATCTGCTGAAACTCCTCGGCCTCGGTGAATGCCGTACCGGTCATACCTGAGAGTTTTTTATAGAGACGGAAGTAGTTCTGGAATGACACCGTTGCAAGCGTCATACTCTCTTGAAGCACCGGCACACCTTCTTTTGCTTCGATTGCCTGGTGAAGACCCTCGTTATAGCGTCGACCCTGCATCAAACGACCAGTGTGCTCGTCAACAATAATCACCTCTCCGTCATTGGTCACAACGTAGTCTTTATCGCGTTTGAAAATTGTCTGAGCTCGAAGTGCCTGGTCCATATGATAGACACTGCGCACATGATCGGGTGTGTATAAATTTTTCACACCAAGCATTTTCTGGATTTTTTCAACACCAGTATCCGTCAACGACACGCTACGTCGTTTCTCATCAAGAATATAATCCTCATCGACAAGCTTTGCTGCAATCTTTGCAAACGTGTAATAGCTCTCTGGGTTTTCTGCAGCCGGCGCAGAGATAATAAGTGGTGTTCTCGCCTCGTCAATCAAAATCGAGTCAACCTCGTCAACAATAGCAAAATTCAGGTCTCGTTGACGCAACAATTCCATGTCGTTCACCATGTTATCGCGCAGATAGTCAAAACCGAATTCATTATTTGTGCCGTAAGTAATATCGGCTGCATATGCTTCTTTACGCGTCGCCGGGCGAAGCTTCTTCATACGAGCATCTGTGTGGTGCTCGTTATCGTAGTCCTTGTCATACACAAATGACGCGTCATTTATGATACATCCTGTCGTCAGGCCCAAAAAGTCAAACATCTCGCCGTTCCAGCCGGCATCTCGCTGAGCGAGATAGTCGTTGACGGTAATAACATGCACGCCTTTACCCTCAAGCGCATTCAAGTAACTCGGCAGTGTTGCTACCAATGTCTTACCTTCACCTGTCTTCATCTCAGCTACGTTGCCGTCATGAAGCGCCATGCCCCCGATTAGCTGCACATCGAACGGACGCATGCCGAGTGTGCGCTCGGCGGCCTCTCGAACGACTGCAAACGCATCTGGCAAAATAGAGTCAAGCTCCGTTTCCTTTTTTGACAATCGCTTCTTCAGAACATCTGTTTGCTTCCTCAGGTCAGCATTCGACATTTTCTTATACTTGTCGGCTAGAGCGTTGATCGCCCCTACGCGCTTCTGCAACTTCTTCAAAATCCGCGCTTGCGGATCACCAAATACTTTCGTCAAAGCCTTTTGCCTCGATAGTGCCATCTAAAAATCCCTCGCTTTCAGCATAAATCTACAACTTCTCTTATTGTACCGCCTTTTGTCAAATAATTAAACCCGAGAATACGGTGAAATACAGATATGCAAATGCCCGGCATCCAGCCGGGCATGTATCTGTCAGATTTGAAACCAAGAGTCGCCTATTTTTCGCGCTGATAGCTACGCTTAAAGCGACCGAGGGCACCACGGAATCCAATGTGCGGCACCGAGGACTGCTTATACTTACGTATCTGTCCGTTAAGCTTTGCTTCGACGATGTCAACTGCCGCGAGCACATTCATCGTAGAGTCCTTGGCCGTGATTACCTTTTCTGGAACGTTAATAATAACTTCAACTTCATACTTGTTGCCGCCCGGATTGTTTATCTGGCGAATCTTTACGTCAGCCGCAGCACTTTTGCGAGCGTGTCGAGGGAGATACTTGTCCAGGCCACCAATCTTTTTTTCAACATATCGCTTGGTTGTATCGGTGAGTTCGTACTTCTGTCCAGTAATCGTTAGGTTTTTAATCATCTGCTACCCCCTTATGTCTTTATAGGAATGTTTTTATTATCTGTCTCTATTATACCACTTCACGGTTGGCCATATAGGGGCGTAGGGCCTCTGGGATAGTCAGTGTGCCGTCTTCATTCTGGTAATTCTCCAGAATAACTATTAATGACCTCGCCAGACTCACTGCCGTACCATTCAATGTGTGTACTACTTCGACCGATCCGTCTTGACGACGCACCCGAATATTGAGGTTTCTTGCCTGGAAGTCAGTACAGTTTGAGCAACTAGTAAGCTCTCGATATGACTGGTCGACCGGCGACCAGTACTCAATGTCATACTTCTTAGCCGCAGGCGCTCCGAGATCGCCAGCCGCAATATTAATCACCCTATAGGCAATGCCGAGCTCCTGCCAAATCTCTTCTTCGATGGCGAGGATCTGTTCATGAATTTCTCTCGATTTTTCTGGCAGCGCAAACGCATACATCTCAAGCTTATTAAACTGGTGTACGCGAAAGAGCCCCCGAGTGTGCTTGCCCGCCGCGCCCGCTTCTTTGCGGTAGCATGGGCTGAGACCAGCATAAAGTAGTGGCAACTTGTTTTCGTCGATTATTTCGTCAGTATGATACCCGGTGAGCGGAATCTCTGCAGTCGCAATGAGACTCAGGTCCTCGCCCTCGATTGAATATTCATCTGACTGGTCACTGGTTCGCGGCGCAAAGCCAGTACCTGTCATTGTTCGCTGATTGACCATGTGAGGAACTGTCATGAACGAAAATCCCCTGGTTATCAGCTTATCTAGCGCAAATTGAGTTATTGCGTTTTCTAGAAGCGCCAGATCACCTTTCAGGTAGTAGAACTTTGCACCCGCCACCTTCGCGCCCCGCTCAAAATCTAACCAATCGCGACCAACCGCGTAGTCGAGGTGGTCCGCTGCGTCAGCTTTTTTCTCACCCCACGCTCGCACTTCCACACTATCCTCTTCACCGCCCTCTGGCACATCATCGAAGATCACGTTTGGAATACCGTGCAACAATACCCGGTACTCCTCGTCTACACCGGCAAACTCTGCCTCGATACCGGCCAACTCATCTTTGACTGCCCGCCCCTGTTCGATAAGCTCAGGGGCCGGCTTACCGCCCTTCATCTGTGATGCAATCTGGTTACGTTGTTCACGGAGCGTATCGGCACGACCTTGCAATTCGCGACGTCGCTCGTCAATCAGCAATAGGTCGCGCACACTTACGCGATAGCCTTTTTTGTCTGCCGAGTCTTGGACTTTTTCTGGATTCTCCCGAATAAACTTGATGTCTAGCATAGATTTATTGTAGCAGATATTAGCGAGATCGATTCACCGACGAGGCGACAATCAGACCGCAGCAATAGTATTGCTCAGCAGC
>CAZHRI010000027.1:0-7460 GCA_964534725.1 uncultured Candidatus Saccharibacteria bacterium | reverse complement strand
GACTCGCGGCTGTACTCCATATTCATCTGGTGGTCGGTGAGCCACAGAGCTGCCTGGGCGATGAGGCTAGGGAACTCCTCTATTTCGATGCCATACATCTGGTCGACGTTGACCCTGAGAGTACCCGCACCCTCGCCAGCGCTCGAGAGCCAGTCGACAGTGTCGGTGTCTTTAGCTAGGTGAGCCACAATCTTGTGCTCGAGTTTGCGCAGCTCGCGGTAGGTGATGACCAAGAAGTTGCCTGCGCCACAGGCGGGGTCGAGAAACTTAAGGTTGGCGATCTTGTCCTGGAGGTTGCGTAGCTCGGCGAACTTTTTGCGTGGCCCGCTCTTAACGGCCCGAGCAAATTCTTCATATAGCTCATCAAGAAAGAGCGGTTTGATGACGCGCAGGATGTTTTTCTCGCTGGTATAGTGTGCGCCAAGATTG
Source organism: uncultured Candidatus Saccharibacteria bacterium (assembly GCA_964534725.1). GTDB lineage: Bacteria > Patescibacteriota > Saccharimonadia > Saccharimonadales > Saccharimonadaceae > Nanosynbacter. The sequence goes on along the minus strand of CAZHRI010000027.1, from coordinate 7,031 downwards.
CGACGCTCTTTGGCGTCCATGACGCCCTGGAACATGCTACCAAAGATAGCCGGGCTGACCTGGCTCCAGTCCAGGTCCATGGTCTGAAGGAGTTGGCGGCGCATATCGGCGGTGAAGTATGGGGTGCGAATGGGTTCAATGAATAATCCGCCGTTGACGTAGGGGAGGCTTGCGATGGCTTCGTCGAGCGAACTCTGACGTTGATGTGCAGGGGTGTTGAGCGCTTGAAATATCTGCATCAGCCGTGGTCCAAGGTCTGAGCCGTCTACGCTCGTACGCTGCACCAGATAGTCACGCAGCGCATGCTGGTCAAAGATACCGGCATCGTCGGCGAACATACAGAAGACGAGGCGAACCAGCAGGACCTCAAGGTCGTGACCGGTGTAGTTGTCGTCACGGAGTTGGTTGTGCAGCGCGGCCATGTTTTCGGCTGCCTTGCGGTTGACCGGATCTTCTTCGGCGAGTCGTCTGGAGGTCTGGCCTATCAAGAAGCCAAATAGCTTGATGTGCTGAGGTAGATCGGCCAGGCTGAACAGCACTGTCTCTTGAGTGGTCAGGTTGATAAAGCGAAACTGGACGAAGTCACTGATAACAATCGCCTCTGGCAGGTCGTGGTCGGGCAGGGTTTCGAGGTATTCAAAGGCTTGAATGCTGGCTTTTTCGAGGTCGCGCCCTGGGGCCTTTTGCTCGGCAAGTAGTTTACCTGGCCAGAACATGTCAATGAACCCTTGGGAGCCACTGCCTTTTTTGATGGCGTATTCAAAGAATGCACCATGGCGGCGACGGTCGATATCAAAGATAGTCAGGAAGTCGCTCCAGAAACTTTGCGCTTCTCCGCGTTCCGATGAGATGGTGGTGTGGTCGCTCCAGCGGCTGACGAACGTGACTGCGCGGTCGTGGATTTCGTTCCAGGAAATTGATGCCATAGTGGCACTAGCATACCACGCTAGATATAGCGTGTACACACCAGATGTGGTGTAGTGGCAGTGAGTCGGCCGGGTTTAGCCAGTAGCCGTGTAGGCATGTTGTAAATATCACTTACAAGTAATAAATACAACAAATGGCTCATAACAGATGATATTTTTTACAACAGTCCGTGTATTGTAAATATTACGTACGAAATGACTGTGCATAGTATTGACCAAATGAACTGCTCATGCTAGTATGAAGGTACGCTTTTGATAAAAACAAAAAAAGCAAAAAAACCTTAACATCACACATAGACCAAACAAAATCGTTCAACAAGAGAGACGATATTGGCATAAAATCGGTTGCATCATTTTCGAATGGTGGAGCCGAAGCTCTGCCAATTACCTCGTACTTGGTATTGAGCGCGCGTGGTTAGTACCGCGCACCCAGCAAATCCCTATCTCCGCATAGCGAGAGAGGTAGTGAGAACACTGGGTGCGACTGGGAACACTAGGCAAGGACCTATGCTCCTGAAAAGGAGCGGTCAGTTGCCCTTGAGCGGCATGGTTGAACCCTGGCACCCGCGCCTAATAGTTATTTATAGCGGCGGATGGTGTGCTATCTGGTTCGTATAGCCTTGTCGCTCGGGCTCTCTTGTAGACGGATGGAGGAGTGTGAGATAGTAGATGGTATGCGAAAAGGAGTAGTTGCCAGTATTGGAATTATTGCGTTGATTGCGGCACTATTGATGTTGCAGTTGACGACTCCTCATATGGTCGGCCCCCTCGGGGTGCTGGCCTTTTTTGTGTTGATATATATTGCGAGTGCCTGCGCGACGTATTTGGCGCTGCTTTTTGGGGTGAAGCTTGTGGGGCGCTTTGCGACGAAAGGTAAGTGGTTGGCGCGAATTGAGTCGGTGTCGCACAAAAAACTATACTACTACGGGAGCTTTATCGCGCTGGCGCCAGTAATCTTGCTCGGTATGCGATCGGTTGGTTTTGTGCGCGCGACGGACATCTTGTTGTTGGTGATATTTCAGGTAATTGGGTGCTTCTATATATCGCGTCGTTTTTAGTGGGTAAGCATGGGCATTTCAGTGGTGCCATGGTACAATTGAAGACATGAATCCTGAATTGCCACAGGTGCGTCCGAGCGTTGAGGCGATGCCCCAAATTCCTGGTGGTGCGGAGTATTTTCCGGACGGCACGGTAAAGACGCCAGAGACTGCTCCGGAGCGAGAGCGCCAGCCAGGTCCTGCCGAACAGGCGCCACAGTCTGTTGTTGCGCCGCCGATACAGACGCAACAGGTAGCTGTGCCGCAAGTACCAGCTCCTGTGGCTACGCCGGCGAGTGGCATGGTGAGCGATGCGCCAATTATTGCGGCCGACGATGACCTGATGGAGAAGGAGTGGGTGGACAAGGTAAAGAAAATTATCGCGCTCACAAAGGGCAATCCATATGAGCAGGCGAAAGCGATTGCGACACTACAGGCTGACTATCTGAAAAAGCGGTATGATCGAACTATTGGCGAAAGTGAAGCGCAGCAAACGTAGGTTATGGGAATACTTATTCTTTCAGGTATAGTGTTGGTCATTGTTGGCCTCGGAGCCACGGTTGTGTTTTTTCAGTATCGAAAGATGCTCAGAGAGGCAAAGAACTACGAGCGCGGACTAAAGATGGTGCCACTGTTGATTCACCTCCCGCCGACCAGTGAAGATATAGCCGGAAATAGCCGCGACAAGCGAGACTTGACGGACGAAGAGCTGTCTCAGGCGCAAGTAATGTATAACATTATCTCGAGCACGGCGACGAAGGGCTTTAAGAGCAAGGTGTACGGGCAGCGACATATTTCATTTGAGATTATGGTTAATCAGGGTCTCGTGCGCTACTATGTCGTGGTTCCGACGGTTTTGGTCGACGTCATACGCCAGGCGGTTGCTGCGGCATATCCGTCAGCGAGGCTTGAAGAAGTCAAAGAGACTAATATATTCAACCAAGCGGGGCAGTTGAGCGGGACGATTGGTGGTGAGTTTACGCTGCGCAAGTCATATATTCATCCGATCGCTACTTACGAAGAGTCAAAGCGTGATGCTTCGCGGGCGCTACTGAACGCGCTCTCGTCGGCCTCAAAAGAAGACGGCATCGGCGTGCAGTTCATGCTTCGGCCCGCCCGAGAAGGGTGGACACAAAAATCCGATGAATATACTTCAAACAAGCTCAAGGGCAAGAAGAAGCAAACAGGTGTTGCCAGTGGAGTCACGGCAGCCGGAGACCTACTTGAGGCACTATGGAAGCCGCCGTCTGTGCGAAAAGAGGAAGAAAAGGCAAATAGCGACAGTACACAACTAACGTCAGTCGACAAAGCCGAGATTGATGCCATCGAGGCAAAAACTCGCTACCCGGCGTACGAAGTCTTGATACGAGTTGTTGTGTCGTCGAATACGGCCGCTCGTTCACAGACATTGCTCAACAATATCGTCTCGGCATTTTCGCTGTTTGACTCAGCGCGCAACAACGGATTTAAATTTGCCGTGACGCGCAACATCGAAGAGATGGTGACGGCATATATTATGAGGTTTTTCCCGCAAGAGACGAATGAGACTATTCTTAATAGTGTAGAGATGGCAACGCTATTTCACTTGCCAAGTAGTAATGCGATACCGAACTCTCAGGTGAAGCGTCAGATGTCCAAACAGGTCGATGGGCCGACAGACACGATGGATGAGGGTGTATTGATAGGTTATAACGAGTTTCGCGGCACTAAAAAGCCGATTCGGATTGCCGCCAAGGATCGTCGCCGACACGTATATGTCATTGGTCAGACTGGTGTAGGTAAGTCGGTCCTGCAGGAGAACATGGCCTATCAAGATATGATGGATGGTCGAGGGTTTGCCTTTATCGATCCGCACGGTGACTTGGTAGAGTCGCTGCTCGGTAAGGTACCAAAGGAGCGCGTCGAAGACATTATCTATTTCAACCCGGGTGATATGACTAATCCGATTGGCCTCAACATGTTTGAGTTCGACAATCCGGATCAGAAGGACTTCTTAATTCAAGAGGCGATCAATATGCTCTATAGTCTGTACGACCCGGGGCATACGGGTATTGTGGGCCCTCGGCTAGAGCACATATTCCGTAACTGTGCACTGCTGCTGATGGCGGATCCAGCCGGCGGGACATTCATTGATATACCGAAGTGTCTGATCGACCCTGAGTTTGTGAAGTCTAAGCTAAAATACGTCACAGATCAGCAGGTGCTCGATTTTTGGACGAAAGAGTTTCCTGCCTCACAGCGTTCGAACGAAGCGGGCGAGGTCATTGCTTGGGTCGTATCAAAGTTTGGTCCATTCATATCGAACGACGCAATGCGTAATATCATTGGCCAGACCAAGTCAGGATTTGACCTGAGAGATGTCATGGATAATCGTAAGATTCTGCTAGTGAACCTTTCGAAAGGTAAGATGGGTGAGCTTAACTCTCGCTTGCTCGGTATTATTTTTGTGATGAAGTTCCAGGCGGCGGCGATGGCCCGAGCCAACATTGATGAAGATCAGCGTGTCGACTTCTCCCTCTATGTTGATGAGTTCCAGAACTTTGCGACTGATAGTTTTGAGTCTATTATGTCCGAAGCCAGGAAGTACCGCCTTAGTCTCATCATGGGCAACCAGTTTATGACGCAGTTGACTGACAAGATCCGCGAAGCGGTGATTGGCAACGTCGGTACGGTGATAGCTGGGCGCATCGGCGTGACTGATGCGGAGTTAATGGTGAAGAAGTTCCAGCCAGTGTTTGACGTCGATGATCTGACGAAACTGCCGAACTTCCAGTCGATTGCCTCGGTGATGATCAATAATGTGCCGTCCGCACCGTTTAGTATGAACTGGGTGCCACCAATGGGTGTGATGAATAAGCAGCTACGCGATGCGCTCATTAGGCTGTCAGCGGCCAAATACGGTCGACCGCGCGCGGTAGTTGAACAAGAGATATTTACTAGGCTTGGGCAGCGAAAAGAGCGGCTCGCGCCGGGTACAGCTACTCCCAGCATCAAGCCGGCTGGCGGGTCATCGTTCCTTGATGAGTGGCTCGCAAAGCGCCAGCAACTCGGTGGGGGTGCGCCAGGGAAGAGGCCCCTTACGCCATCACCTGCGGCCGTACCTGGCTTTGGACCTTCGACACCTGCACCGTCTAACGTGCCGCCTCGACCACCGGCCTCATCGCTTGCAGGCGGTGCTCCTACCATATCGTCGCAGCCCGCAGCGATGCCGCAGAAGTCCGCTGGCCCTACAATGAATAGCGACATCACACCTGCCGGCTCTGCAGGGCAGCCCATAGCGACGCCAGATCAGGCGGCGCCAGCAACGATTGCCGACAAAATGCAGGCAGAGCTTGATACGCTACCAAAGACGCCAAAAAACCACCTCGACTTGCGAGATGGTTCTGCGAATGACGAAGAAATTACTGTTACGCTTCGATAAAGTAGTTTGGTGTCTTATCGCTGCCGCGCGTTAAGAAAGCCCACGCGTGCAAATTCTATGATAGCACCAGCGCCCCAGCCTAGAAGAAAGGTGCCGATTGCTTCAAAACCAGACAGCGTATAGCCGTATCGCTTGGCAATAAGGTAGACTGCAGAGCAGAGAATCAGCGTTCCGAGACCGCCGGCGATAATTAAGTTAGGGCGGGCAACGGTATTGCCAACCGCTGTGCTCACCTTGTCAACGACAGGGTTATGAATGACCTTGCTGAATGCTCGGCTGGCAGGGTCCATGTCTTTTCGAATATGCTCCATTGATCGGTTGAAGTTGGCGTCTAGCTCCTTCTTGGTGGGGCGGAGAGTACGACGAGGCTCTGTGTCCTGTATCTCGGCGACCGGGGGTGCTTCAACTTCTTGAGTTTTCGCAAGCTCGAGGGCTTCGTGTCGGGCTGACTCGAGATTTTCACCTGTTGATTTTTCTGCGGCTCGCTCTAATTTCCGTTCGAGCTCGGCGCGTTTTTCTGCCCCGGCTGCTTCTAATTGCTCCGCATTTTTTTGTATCTCAGTATTATTGCCATGTAGTTTTTCTACCATGTCACCCCCCCTTAAATTGTTCCTGCCGTGACTTCGCGGCGAATGAGTCGTACTTCTTTATCGAGCTGTCGTGTGCGGAAGTAGAGGAAGGTTACAATAGCTGCAAGTACGCCTCCAAAGATCATGTTTTCTGTTGGACCAGTCTTTGGTAGTTCTGGCACGACTTGCTCGACAACCTTTGGTGTTGGGCAGTCAACGTTTACCTCTACGGAATTACCGAAGGTGTTAATCATACGGCAGTCGTGGGAGGTAGGGTCACTCGCGCCTCGAGGCATTGGCGATATTTTGCTTTGCATTTGAATGACATAGGTGCGGGTCTGCTCTTCGCCTGGCTGCAAGGTGACATCGTTCCAGGAAAGTAGCTTCGTCTCTTCGTTAAGTGCTCCGCCTCCGCGGTCATACAGCGAGGAATACTCTAGTAGGTCGATGAGGCTATCTTCCATATTGAATGTAGTCGCATCTTTACCCTCATTTCGCGCGGTAAGTGTGTACTCAATGCGGTCACTGGCTTTTGCAAGCACTGTATCTGCTGCGGCGCCGGCTGTGAGGTTGGTGGCTTTTTTGGTGCGAATTACCTTGGCGGCACAATCCTCGTCCTTTACCCAGAGAGTAGGGTCGCCTGGGCATGGCTGACAGTTAGGGTCATTGATCGGCAGGCCTGGGTTGAGCGGGCAGCGTGCGATGGGTTCAATAGTGAATGAGTCTTGGCAGGCGGGGCTTGTTTTATCTCCGATGCTTGTGTTCACGATGACCTCTGCAGAGTAGGTGCCTTCTTGTGGGATGGTGTGCTTGACAGTACTTGTACTACTGGTGGTGTTGACGGTTCGCCGAAGCACGTCTTTGCCGTTTTTATCCTTGATGACATAGGTATATGAGCGGATTGTTGCGCCATTTGCAGTCGTTGCTGCACCCTGTAGCTCAACTTCGGTCCGGCTCACTTTTTTAACCGTCAGGCTACTACAGCTGGCTAACGGAGTAAGTGTCGGTGCCTTACAGTCGTCTGGGTTTTTCGAATGCTTCTTGGCATCAAAGTTGCGTTCGTCGATGGTGATCATCT
>CAZHRI010000026.1:3352-7908 GCA_964534725.1 uncultured Candidatus Saccharibacteria bacterium | reverse complement strand
ATCCCCCTCTCTCCGCCAGAAAAAGCCCCAGAGGTACATTCTTCTGGAGCTTTTTTATTTCTCATGCCGAGTTCAGTAACGGCTTATCGAGCGACACATACTTGACAAAAAACAAAGCTTGTGCTAATATGAAACAAGTATTGCAAAAAATACAAACAGAATAATTAAATGCAGAAAAACAAAACCACCACATGAACACATTCAATATCATCGTATCGCAAATGATTGCCCTACTCAGCCTCGTGACGGCATCGGGTGTACTGATTCACGATACAAACATAGACAAGGCGTTTGCTTCCGCGGTCTATAAGCCGGTCAACAAAGAGATGAACACGGACACTAATGCTGCGATGCGTGCAGGTTCAAACCCTCATACACATGCTGAGCATATGTCGGTGAGGCACCAAGGTGATGCGGCCAAGGCCCTTCCCCGTGAGCGTGATCGAAAGCGATCGGCAATTAAGCGAGTTGCCCAAGGGTACCACGGTAATGGCATCTGTATGCCGCTTGCCGGTGAGTGGCAGTAGTTAGAGCTGAATAATATCGAGCTCAGCAACTAGTCGTTCGATTAGCTTTTCGGTGTCTGCCAGTTCTTGTTTTGTTTCATCAATTAGCTTAGCGGGTGCCTTGTCGAGATAATTCTGATTGCCCAGGCGCCCAAGAAGTCCCTCCTGACGCCTTCTCGCGTTCGCTAAGCGCAGTTCAAGGTTAGATTGGTGTTGGTAGAGGGTTTCACTATCAATGTCCAACCAGACCTCTCTATTCGCGGCAGCGAGGCGTAGCCCTCGTGGCTGATCAATCTTCTCGGTGCCCTCAAGCCGCATCAAATGACGAATCAACTCTTGGTTATGCTCAACCAGGCTATCGTTACCAAAGAGTAGCCTGTACTTTTTATTGCCAGGAAGCTCTGCGATAACCCAACGGCCTTCGCTCACAAGTTCCTTGAGTCTTTCGAACTGTTCGGCAGCGATCTCATCATATTGTTCTGGGCTTGGCCAGCGATCAGCCATCAAGATGCCAGTGGTGTAATTGAGCGTCTGCCAGATTGTTTCTGTGACAAACGGTGCAAATGGATGAGCCAGCTGCAAGCTAGTTGCCAGTGCCCATGACAGGAGCGGTCGGTTGATCGAAGTTTTACTTGACTCGATGTACCAGTCTGCCAGGTCGTCCCAGATGACGTGATAGACAACGTCAGCCGCTTCTGCAAAGCGATAATTCTCGAGATGGCTTTCGATGGCTTTAGCGGCGTCGTTTACCTGTCGGATAATCCAGTGGTCGGCCAGAGTTTTTGGCTCAAGCGGCACAATGACGTGGTTGTCCCCTATCTGCTCTTGGACAAAGCGGGCGATATTCCACAGCTTGTTGGAGAAGTTTCGTCCAGCAATGACAGCGCCACGGTTGAAGGCTTGATTTTGTGCAGCTGAACGGCCAGCGATGATGCCGAGACGCATCGCATCCGATCCATATTCGGCAACTACTTCCATTGGATTGATGACGTTGCCCTTGGACTTGCTCATCTTTTGGTTCTTCTCGTCGTTCACCATGCCGTGAAGATAGACTGATTTGAACGGTATCTTCCCTGTTCGGTAGACACTGAGCATAATCATACGACAAATCCATTGACGCAGGAGGTCAGAGCCCGTTTCCATCAGGTCGGTTGGGAAGAATCGGCTGAGCTCACCTTCGTCAAGATAGTCGGTCACGACAAACGGCCATTGGCCACTCGAGAACCAGGTGTCAAACGTATCTTCTTCTCGTCTATATGTTGTGCCATTTACAACGATGGTCTTTTCGTCGACTCGGTCGTCGTATATCCAGTCGTCGGGGTTGTTGACATTTTGAAATGCCGGGATTGGAATGCCCCACGGGATTTGTCGACTGATATTCCAGTCACGCAGTTGCTCGAGGTAGCTCTCAGCTTCTTTTTGCTTACTCTTCGGGTGAAAACTAATCTCCCCTGCCCTGAGTCTCTCTAATGCGGCATCTGCAAGTGGGCGTACCTTGATGAACCACTGATCCTTCAGGAGCGGCTCGATAATGGTGCCGCACTTGTAGCAGTGTCCGACCGAATGTTCGATGTCAGATTCGCCACGTCGTAGCTCGGCGGCCTGTAGTGCGGCGAGCACCCGCTTTCTTGCATCTTCAATGGATAGACCCATGAACTGAGATGGTACGTTTGTCATCTTGCCGGTGGTGTCAATCACCTGAACCCTTTCAAGATTGTGCCGCTCACCTATCTCGAAGTCATTTGGGTCGTGTGCCGGGGTGACCTTGACTGCCCCAGTTCCATATGAGGAATCAACAAAGTCGTCGGCAATAATCGGAATCTCCTTGTCGAGTATCGGCAGAAGTGCGCGGGTGCCAATGAGGTGCTTGTACCGCTCATCATCTGGATGTACCGCAATCGCGACATCGCCTAGCATGGTCTCTGGGCGGGTTGTCGCAACAATAATTTCGCCGATGTGGTCAAGTGTCGGATAAGCAATCTTCCACAACTTCCCTTTTTCTGTTTTATGTGAAACCTCGATGTCAGAAAAGCTTGTTTGGTGCTTGGTACAGTAGTTGACGATGCGCTCTCCGCGGTAGATGAGCTTGTCTTCCCAGAGTTGTTTGAATGTGCCGTATACGGTCCTAATCACCTTCTCGTCCAGGGTAAATGTCATATGCCTCCATGAGGCGCTGGTGCCGAGCGCGCGAAGCTGTAGCTCCATGTTGCCACGCTTTTGGTCCACAAAATCCCAAACCTGTCCGTAGAGTTGTTCACGTGAAAAATCAAAGCGGCTCTTCCCTGCTTTTTCGAGTTCACGTTCGTAGACAACCCATGTTTCAAATCCAGCGTGGTCAGCTCCAGGAATATAGACCGCATCTCGGCCTTTCAGGCGGTGGTAGCGGACGAGAATATCCTTAAGGGTCATATCAAGCGCGTGACCGATATGGAGATCACCGTTTGCATTTGGCGGTGGCATGACTACAGAGAATGGCTCCCCTTGCCCTGACGGCTCAAACTTGCCACTGGTCTCCCAGAGGGCGTAGATATCGGGTTCAAATTCGTTTGGGGTGTATTGTTTTGCTAGTTTCATGCCTTAACTTTCATTTTTCACGTGAAAAATTCGTCATTATGCTGTTTTTCACGTGAAAAGTTCGATTATCTCCGTATTTCACACTGGCGTGTTAGGTCTAATTGTATCACAGTTAGCGTCGAAGTTTTTGGTATGCGCGGTAGAGGTAATAGGCGGGCTTGTTGAGAGGAAGTTCCCATGTTCCGCAGAAGTCCATGTCCGCTCCGCCAAAGGTTCGTTTGAACTTTGTAAAGCCCGCCCAAGCCTGATGCTCGGACTTGTCGTTTGGTGCGATGCCATATAAGTCGAAGGAGGTGAGTCCGTGGTCTCTTGCGTCAATGATCGCCTCGGCGAGGAGTGCAGTACCAGCGTTCAGTTTTCGGTGTTCGGGCAGGGAAGAGGCTGCAGCGTGTGCGTAGTACCGAGTTGTATCGCCGTCGTACATTAGGGCTGTGGCGATCGGCTCGCTATTAAGAGTCGCGATCCATAGCGTTGCGGCGTGAACGGGAAACAGGGAATTGGCTTGTGCGCGGAAATAGTCATCGCTGTGTGGGCGCATGCCGGTTCGTGAAGAAACTTGATGAATCATCGAAAGAAAGATTTCAATATCTGACGGGTCGTGTGACTTTTTCACGTGAATATTCTTCTTTTGGTAATTGCGATAGACGTTTCGTACCGGTTGAGCCATTTGCGCGATGATATCTGCTTTCGGAAGAGTCAGATCGATGATACTGGTGTGTTCGGGGTTGAGGCTTTGGTAGGTGACTTTCTTCCACTTTTGTGGTTCAAGGTAGGCGCAAAAATCTACAGTCGTTGGTTCGACGCGAACGAACGTTGCGCGTTTTTGTTTACCCAGCGATACGAGTGAGTCCAGGGCTGCCTCGAACGCCTTTTGATTGACGGCGTATGGTCCGTAGGGGCAGTATAGTCGGCTGTTGCCGGTGCCATGCTCGAGTACTGCCATATACTCCCAGCCGTCGCCAGTCTGCCTGAAGGTGGCGCGCCCAAGACTCTTTTGAAATGATTCCCAGGCTTGAGATTGAAGAAAGTGCATTAGATACCTCCGGTCGCGTGTTGTAATGTTGACAACATAGATAGACTAGGCTTTACCTCTAGTGAGAGCGGGTCTGTCGGATTATCGATTTGCGCACGGTAGTAGCCAAGTGTGGCTATCATCGCTGCATTGTCGGTGCAAAGTTGTATCGGCGCATACTCAATATCGATCGGCAGAGCCTCGGCTAATTGTGTGCGTAGCTCTAGGTTGGCGGCAACGCCACCAGCGATTACGACTGAGGCGGGTTGTAGGGCGTGGAATGCTGCAACGGTCTTAAGTACCAGGGTTTTGATGGCAGTGTGCTGGAAGCTTGCTGCCATGTTATGCCTCAAGTCTTCATCTACGAGCCCAGGAAGCTCGTGGGAAGGAAAGCTGAAGTCCTTACCGACTTCACGCTGCACGGCCCTTAGAACGGCTGTCTTGAGCCCGGAGAAGCTAAAGTC
>CAZHRI010000026.1:0-3252 GCA_964534725.1 uncultured Candidatus Saccharibacteria bacterium | reverse complement strand
CCGCTCTCGTCAGACGTCTCGTGTCCTTGCTCGGTGATGAAGTTTGCGTAGACGTGGGCCTCGACGTGGTGAATTTTGTAAAGCGGCTTCTTGTGGATGATGGCGAGGGTGCGGGCGGCGAGAGTACCGACGAGTAGTGAACCAATGAGTCCAGGGGCGTAGGTGACGGCGATGGCGTCAATATCGTCCCAGGTGCAACCGGCGTCAGCTAGTGCCTTGTTGATGACCGGATTGATGACCTCAAGGTGGCTGCGGGCGGCAATTTCTGGGACCACACCGCCGTATTCGGCATGAATGTCAATCTGCGAGTTGACGACATTTGAAAGTAGGCGCCTCCCATCTTCGACGACGGCAGCCGCTGTTTCATCACAGCTCGACTCGATTCCCAAAATCCTCATATGTCTGTCTCTATTGTAGCAAAGTGGTAAAATGAGTATATGAAAGACAGGTTGGTTGAAACTGCGAGGAAAATGTTGCCGTCTGGGGCACTACGGAGACTTGAGTCGTCGTATAGAAAGAGTCGGGCAAAGGCAGTAGGTGCACGTTATGGCAATCCAGCCAAAAATCTGCGTGTTATCGCGGTGACGGGTACTAATGGCAAGACGACAACTGCATGCTACATCAATGAAATCCTGAAAGAAGCGGGCTTTAAAACTGCAATGTTTAGCACCGCAGTTATTGAAATTGCCGGCGAGTCTCAGCTTAATGACCTTAATGCCACGGTGGCGACGACTGCGCGGATGCAGCAGTTCTTTCGTGACGCCAAGAAAGCTGGTGTTGATTATGTCATCATTGAGGCAACAAGTCACTCGTTAGACCAGCACAAGCTCGACGGCGTGCCAATTGAGGCGGCGATTATGACCAATCTTACCCAAGATCATCTCGACTACCACAAGACAATGGAGGCGTATGCCGCTGCGAAAGCAAAATTATTCCGCCTAAAACCACGGTTTATCGTACTCAACCGCGACGACGAGTGGTTCGACTACTTCGACCAATTTAAGGCTGGCGAGCAAAAGATGACATACGGCGAGCACGAAGAGTCGGAGGCAAAGATAAATCGCGTCAAGCTCTACCGAAAGGGAACTGAAGCAGATGTCGTACTCGACCACCAGACACATCTCGAGCTTGCGACAGCACTGCCAGGAAAATTCAACGTACATAATCTCACAGCGGCAACAACACTCGCCTATCTGCTGGGTGTAAAACTGGCAGATATTCAGGAGGGCGTGGCCAACCTCGAGGCGATACCGGGGCGGTTTGAGCGAGCAGTTGAAGGACTCGACTACGATGTCATCGTTGACTATGCACACACCCCTGATGCACTCGAAAAGCTGCTCGACGCAGCGCGCGGCATCACCAAGGGCCGAGTCATTTTAGTATTTGGTGCGACGGGTGATCGAGACAAAGGAAAACGACCAACAATGGGTGAGATTGCGGCCCACAAGGCAGATAGAATTTTCTTGACCGACGAGGAGAGTTACAGCGAAGACCCAAAAAGTATTCGCGACATGGTGCGCGAAGGTATAGAAAAAGCTGGTGGTGGGGCAAAGACAACAGAACTGGCCGATAGGCGAGAGGCTATCGAACGCGCATTAGGTTCAGCCAAGAAGGGCGACATGGTCCTTATTGCTGGTATGGGGCACGAACAATACCGCATAGTCATGGGTGAGCGTCTGCCGTGGAATGACACGCAAGTTGTCAAGGAAATTTTAGAAAAATAATTAAAATGCCCTGGTCTACGAAATGGGGTAGACCAGGGCGTAAATCGCTAAAAAAATAGCGATACGAGCATTACTAGAAGGGCTGTAGCTAACATCGTCACTGCGACCATGTTGTATAGTGCATGAACGATTGCGGCATATGCGGTGGCAACGAGCGGATTGCGATAGCGCCGATATGCCCATAGGTATACCAGCATGAACCCAAAGCCAGTCAGGCTGAGTGCTATGCCGGCAGCAAAGCTGTACCAGATGTTAGTGATGTGAATCGCACCAAATACGATACTCGCCTGTAGCTGATGACGAAGCGACCACTTCTCTGCGCCAGCACGAAAGAGCATTTCTTCTCGCAGTGCCATAAGTAGCCAAAAGTTATAGAACGAATTTTTACTTGCGGATTCCTCGTCAAGTTTTCGCTGCAGACTGGTTAGCTTCGTGAAGCTACCAAGGCTTATTACTGCCGCTAGTCCCACAACCCACGCGGCTCCCGTGGCCCATCCCTGAGGCAAAAATAGACCAAATGCCATGCTCAGAAGGCCTACTACGGAATAGTTAAGTCCAGGAACCTCCAGTAAGGTCACTATCATGCCAAGTGTACAGACAAGTAGCACCAGCACGAGAGGCAGAAAGCGAAGAATATTTCTCTTACGGCCCCCGTCTGGACATAGTGCGGCTTGATGCGCAAACGCAGGCCACACATGAAGTGCTTCGGGGTGTGGGGGTAGGGTCAGCTGAAGAAACTTTGCCAACAGTCCATTCTCGGCACGTTGATGGGTCAGCTCTTGTATGAGCTCGCCGGGTTCTGCTGACACGTCAGCTCACCTCCTAAGTAAAGGAACAGACAGCCACTGTGGCTGCCCTTGATTCATACAATATCACCAAGTACTAGTATTGTCAATTTAGCGCTAAATCAGCCCACCCTCACGCCCATAGCAGGTGCCGCAGAGTGAGTCGTACTCAACCGTGTCTTCGCCGTCAATGGCGACCTGGTCTCCAGTAAATACATAGGTGCCGTTGACCTTGCGAGTGTTGAACTCGGCCTGAGAGCCGCAAAAGCACATTGTCGGTAACTTCTCAATATTATCGGCAATTTCGAACAAGCGCTGGCTTCCGGGGAAGAGTTTGGTTCGAAAATCTGCCCGAAGACCGTAGCAAATTACCGATATATCATCCTCTTTGGCTACCGAAAATAGCTGCGAAATTTGAGTAGGGGTGAGGAACTGGGCCTCATCTACGAGTACGCAGGCAACCGCCGCACGCTTGCGGATTTCATGAGCCAGATTGAGCTCTTGGTCGGCCAAAATATCGACTTCTCGGCTGTGTCCACCGCGCGCCGTAATGGTGTTTCCACCCTTGGTGTCAATCTCTGGCTTGACGACGACAACTTCTAGCCCACGCTCTTCGTAATTGTAGGCAGTTTTAATCAGTGTATCGGTCTTGCCGCTGTTCATCGCGCCGTATTTGAAATGAAGTTTAGCCATATGGTTTCATTATAGCCAGCCAGGCTAGTATCCGCAAAGTCAAAGAGGTT
>CAZHRI010000025.1:0-7954 GCA_964534725.1 uncultured Candidatus Saccharibacteria bacterium | reverse complement strand
AGCGCGCATGTCAGTGCGGGCGAGTTTGTCATTCTCGTTGGAACGAGTGGTGCCGGTAAGTCGACGTTGCTGAAGCTACTCACGAGAGAAGAGAAGCCAAGCAGTGGCAAAATTGTGGTTGGTGGTATCGACTATGACACACTAAAAGACAAGCATATCCCGCTGCTTCGGCGCAAAATCGGCGTGATATTTCAGGACTTTAAGCTGCTACCTAACCGGACTGTGTTTGAGAATGTTGCATTCGCGCTTGAAATTGCTGGCATGACAAATCGAGAAATTAAAAGTACAGTACCAAAGGTCATTGAGATGGTGGGGCTGAAGGGCAAAGAAAAAAGCTTCCCGCACCAGCTATCTGGTGGCGAGCGACAGCGCGTGGCGATTGCACGCGCAGTGGTCCGGCAGCCTAAGATTCTTATTGCCGATGAGCCGACGGGTAATCTTGACCCAAAACACTCGTGGGAGATTGTTCGTTTGCTTGAAAAGATTAACAAGTATGGCACGACAGTCCTGCTAACCACTCACAACGTCGACATTGTAAACAAACTAAAACGACGTGTGATTACTATTGAGCATGGCAAGATAACCTCAGACGAGGCTAAGGGAAGTTATCGACAATGAGCAAGAAACCACCCAAAAAAACTCCGACTCGCGCAAAACAGCGTCGCCGTCGAACGCTGACGTTCTTGCGGATGTTTCGCTACGGTGCAAGCAACTTTAGTCGTAATATATGGCTTACAGTTGCTGCGACTGCGGTTATGGCGGTTACGCTGCTTATAGTTATGGTGACACTGGTTTCACGTAACGTGCTGCTTGAGACGGTGGCTGACATCAGTAAGAGCGTTGACATGTCGATTTATCTGAATAGTGAGGCACCCGAGGACGATATTTTGGCGCTTAAGGGCAAGGTAGAGGAGCTTGATAATGTTGAGACGGTCCGATACATCAGCTCGGCTGAGGCTCGAGAAAATCAGGCTCAGCAGAATAAGCACGATCCAGAGATGCTCGAAGCCATTCGCGAAGCATCAAATCGTCTTTCGGCAACACTTCGCGTGTCGCTGACGGACATTAACGACACATCGTCGCTCGATACCTTCATTAAAGAGGACGCGCTATATCAAGAGCTCCAGGACCCCGCACGTGAGCCTTCGTTTCAGGGAGAGCGCCGATCGGCTATTAGCCGCATCGGTGAATGGGTGAAATTAGCAGAGATTGGTGGCGGTGTTATGACAGCGGTGTTTGTCGTCATATCATCACTGGTCGTGTTCAACACTATTCGCATGGCAATATTTAATCGCCGGGATGAGATTCAGATGATGAAGTTGATTGGCGCTGAACGAAGTTTTATCCGCGGACCATTCCTGGTTGAAGCAATCATGTATGGCTTCATCGCCGCTATCGTTGCAACCGTCGCTGGGTATGGTTTGATTTTTGCCGCTCGCCAGCCCCTGGCGCAGTACGGCCTGCCAATTGAAACAACGATTGATACGATGTTACTGTATTCGGCCTTTATTTTGCTGGGAATGGTGCTTCTAGGCGCATGTATCGGTATCATTTCGTCGTATATCGCGACACGCAAGTACCTCAAGGTATAGCCAAAGACACATGAACTCAACCACAAACACAAACAACTTCCACGACCTTCCAACCAGAGATTTTTACGAGCAGATAACTCAACTGGTCGACTCTAATCAAGTGACTATTTTGACTGCAGAGACTGGGGCTGGCAAGAGTACCCAGGTGCCACAATACTTGGCGGAACACGGCTATGACCGAGTAGTTGTTACGCAGCCGCGAATCTTAGCTGCGCGTAATCTTGCCGCGCGGGTGCGTGAAGAGTGGGCTGAGCGCAACCACGAGGATTCGTCTGAAATTATTGGCTATAGGACGGCTCATGAGCGTGACGATAGCGGACGTACCAAGGTGCTCTACTGTACGGATGGATTGCAGCTGGTCAGGGAGATTACTGGCGTAGGCATCAAGCAAAAGCAAGTGCTGGTGCTCGATGAAGTGCACGAGTGGAACGAAAATATGGAGGTGCTGATCGCATGGGCGAAGAAGCGCATTCAGGAGGAACCACGCTTTAAGGTGGTGATTATGAGCGCGACCATTGAGACGACGAGTCTGGCCGAATATTTCGCAACTGAGGCGGTGATTGAAGTACCTGGGCGACACTTCGAGGTAGCCAAGCGCATGGGTACTGATGTGTTAAGCGAGCTGTTTAGCCAACTTGCGAGTCCTGGGCGCAATATTTTGACGTTTCTGCCGGGAAAAACCGAGATTCGCGATACTGCCGAGGCGCTGGCTCGAAAAGCCGACGAGGCAGGGGTGCCGATTATCCCGCTGCACAGTCAGCTTGAGGCCGATATGCAACAACGAGCATTTGCGAAGTATCCGAATGGAAAGATTATCCTTGCTACAAATATCGCCCAGACGAGTGTGACTATTGATGACATCGATATGGTGATTGATAGCGGGCTTGAACGGCGCAGTGAAGTAAGAAGCGGTGTGGAAGGGCTATTTATTTCTCAGATTTCCCAGGCTGATAGTCTGCAGCGCGCCGGACGTGCCGGCCGAACAAAGCCGGGTGAATATATTCTTGCGCCATACGACACATTGCCATGTCTCCCGTTTGAGGAGCGCGAAGCATACGGCGAGCCAGAGATTTTACGTAAACACATTGATCGGCTTGTGCTACGACTGGCGAATGTCGGACTTGATATCGAAATGCTCGACTTTTATCACGACCCGAGCAAGCAGGCCATACGACGCGCCAAACGAACGCTCAGGGCGCTCGGCGCGCTAACACCGAGTGGTGGAGTGACGAATATCGGACGTGAAATGGAAAAATTTCCGGTTGAATCTAATTATGCTCGTATGCTTGTTGAGGGCGCGCGTTATTCTGAAGATATTCAAGCAAAACTCGCAGCGATTATCGCTATTCAGGAAGTGGGCGGTATCGTCAAAGGCGGCACGCGCTTTACTGGTTGGCGCTCGCTGACGCGTCAGACAAAATCCGACCTACTGGCTGAGTATGATGTGTATCTAGCGCTACCAAACATGCTTCCGGAAGAGTTTGAAGAGCAGGGGATTATCAGCAAGGGCGTACTCAAGGCAGAGGAGGTGATTAGCCGATTGCACGTCGAGCTGGGCCTTGGAGATGTTGAGCTCATGCCATTGGCTGCGGCAGACGAGGAGCCTTTGCTGCGGAGTATTGTGGCTGGGCAGATTGATGAGTTGTGGGCGGCTAACGATCGGGGGAATGTCGAACATATTTTCACGGGCAAAGAGCGTGAACTGTCGAGTAGTTCGGTAGTTCGTCATCCACGACTTATCGCAGGTACGCCGTTTGACCTCCAGGTGCCAACGCGCAGCGGAGATATGGAGGTGCTCAAGCTGGTGACCGGCGTGAGCGCGGTTGACACGAAATGGTTGGTTGAGCTCATGCCCCAAATGTTTGCTGGACGTCGCGGCGTCATTGTGTACGATCCACGAATCGGTAGCCTGGCTGAGCGTCAGCAAGTACGCTTTGGCAAACGGGTGCTCGAAGGTCAGTCACTTCCGGTCACGGACGACTCGTCGCAGCACAGAAAGTTGTTTGTCCGAGAGTTTGCCAAGTGGGCGCATAGCCAGCTTGAGCGTGAACAACGGGCTTTATCGCGGTTTCGTGAAGGTGCGGTGCCGCGGATTACCATTCGTCAAGTGGAACAAGAGGTGAAACAGCGCGCCGATGGCGTTATATCGCTGAGTCAGTTGTCTGGTGAAGCAAAGCAACATTTGCTCGATCTCGCGAAGCTTCAGACCTATGTGGGAGAAGAGTTCTTTCAGCATGGCTCGCATAAGAAGCGGCACGGATTTTACTCGCAAAAACGTCGAAAGGGTTGGCGAGACGAGCGAAAAAAATCACACAAAAGAGGCTACCCGAGATAGCATAAGCGTCTTGACATCACTAAATGCCTGTGCTAGACTAATACATAGATGAAGCAAAGGTCCACCACACCCACCGTTTCCAAATCTTTTCTTGGCCAGTCGACACTGGTTGCAATGACTGTACTTGTTGCTGCCGCTGGAGTTATTCAGCTTGGCTCGGCAGTGTTTGCGCGTGACTATGATGCAGAGATTCGAGCCAAGGAGCGTGAGGCCCAGCAGTATAACACTGAGGCAAATCGTCTCGGCGCAGTTGCGGGCACATTACAGGGTGCTGTCGATGAACTCAACGCCCAGATAGGCGCCATCCAGTCGCAAATTCAGGCCAGTCAAAAAAAGCACGATGATCTTGTCGCGCAGATTGCTAAGAATGAAGAACTAATTGAGCAGAACCGCCAAGCGCTTGGTGCTATCTTGTCAGACATGTATGTTGACGATCAGATATCTCCACTCGAGATGTTAGCGAGTAGCGCAAGTATTGGCGATTACATTGACAAGCAGGAGCAAAGATCAGTGCTTCGGCAGGGTCTTAATGACAAGATTCAAGAGATTAAGGACCTGCAGCAGCAGCTTGAAGAAGACAAAAAATCTGTCGAGGACGTACTCCGTGACCAAGAAGCGCAGCGAACACAGCTCGCGTCCAAGCAAGCTGAGCAACAGAAGTTGCTATCTGACACTAAGAACGACCAGAATGCATATGCAGCGATGGCAGCTGAGAAGAATGCTGAGATATCTGCGCTACGCGCCCAGCAGGCCGCAGAAAACCTTCGACGTCTGCAGCAGTCTGGCTGGAGTGGAGCGATTCCTGCACCGTCACCAGGCAATGGTGGGTATCCAGCAGTGTGGGCCAATGCGCCACTTGATGCGTATATCGACAATTGGGGACTCTATACCCGAGAATGCGTGAGTTATGTAGCTTGGAAGGTTTCCAGCACGGGCCGATATGTGCCACATTTTGGTGGCCGAGGACACGCATACCAATGGCCAACAACGACCGCAGGACACGGTATTGCCAACGGGTCAACACCTAAGGTTGGTGCCGCAGCTGTGCAGTATGGTGGCCCGTACGGACATGTGATGTACGTGGAAGCGGTGCATGGCGACGGAACGATTACGGTGAGTGACTATAACCTTGGCGTTGATGGGCTATACCGTTACTATACGCGCTCTGCCTCGAACCTCGTCTACATTTATTTCTAGTATTCTGCTTACGCTCTCTGTGGTACAATAACTTATATGAATAAGGGGAGAGCTGCGACTCAGAGTCGTTCAAGTATTATATTAATTTGTCTGATCGTCGCAATTGTCAGCTTTGCTGCTGGGATGCGTTCAGACGCAATTTTCTCGGCTGTTGCGCCACTCATTGGCCTGCGTATCGAGACCGGCACGCTTGATCTTTCGAGTGTGCAGGAGACCTACCGCAGCCTTAAGGCAAATTATGATGGCGAGCTGAGTGACGAGCAGCTTATTTATGGCGCCAACAAAGGGCTCGTCGAAGCGGCGGGTGATCCACACACGGTGTATCTTGACCCGAAAGGAGTGCAGGAGCTTGAAAATGACCTGAGCGGGAGCATTGGTGGTGGGATTGGTGCCGAGATTGGGCTGAGAAATGACCAGCCGACCGTTATTAGACCACTTAAAGACAGTCCTGCGGTGAAGTCGGGTGTGCAGGCCGGTGATATTATTGTGGCGGTGAATGACGAAACTGTCGCTGGCTGGACGGTTGACCAGGTGGTGCAGAAGATTCGCGGTGAAGTGGGCACTAAGGTGCATTTGTCGCTCCTGCGCGGTAAAGACAATACGCAGGTGTCGATTGTACGACAAGAGGTCACATCACCGACGGTTGAATCTGAAATACTCGGCACGACGGGTATCTTGAGTGTGCACCGATTTAACGGCGAAACCGGACCGCTGGCACGAGCGGCAGCTGAGAAGTTTATGACTGCTGGTGTAGACAAGGTGATCCTAGACCTGAGGGGTAACCCAGGTGGAGAGGTGACGGCAGCTCGAGCGTTGGCTGGGTTGTGGCTAGATGGAGAAGTGGTGCTGACACAACGCCGTTCAGGTGAGATAATACGCACCGATCGGTCAACTGGTACGCCGATTTTGGCAGGCACAAAAACCGTCGTGTTAATCAATGGCGGTAGCGCCAGTGCAAGCGAGATTATTGCCGGCGCCCTACGTGACTACGACAAGGCTACGCTTGTGGGTGAAACCACCTACGGTAAGGGGAGCGTGCAGGCGGTAATGAAGCTGAGCGGCGGGGCCGAGCTAAAGGTGACAGAATCGCGCTGGTTTACGCCGAACGGTAAGAATATTGACGGAGAAGGCATCGCGCCCGATGTGACGGTTGAGCTGACTACCGAGGATGCAAATGCCGGCCGGGATCCGCAAATGGAGCGAGCCAAGGCACTGTAGCCGAATAGCTTGTGCTTTTTTAAAGTTACATGGTACTATGGGGGTAGTATGGAGAGTAAAAAGAAAATTTTGTTAGTGGAAGATGACACAGCACTGGCTGCAGTGTACCGAGCACGACTAGAGCTTGAAGGGTTTGATATTCGAGAAGTAAATAATGGAGAGGATGCACTTTCAGCTACGCTGGAGTACAAACCTGATCTTATCTTACTCGATGCGATGATGCCGAAGATTAGCGGCTTTGATGTGCTTGATATCTTGCGAAACACCCCTGAGACCACCAACGTACGTATTATCATGCTGACGGCACTTTCGCAGCCAAAAGACAAAGAGCGAGCCGAGGGCCTGGGAGTTGACGATTATATGGTCAAATCTCAAGTGGTTATCGGCGATGTCATTGCCCGCGTCAAGCATCATCTAGGTGTTTAGCAAATAAATTTGCTTCTTTTTCAAGTCAAGAGTGTCACGCTCTTGACTTTTTGCTTATGGTTTGCTATAATAGTATTTAGTTAGTCGAGAACCAACACAAACAAGGAATGCGAAAATGAACAACGAAATACACAGCGCCCCAGGTGATAATCAGGATAACAATACTCTAAATGATGTGAATGATTGGTTGAATATTGGGCAGGAGTATGACAATTTCCCTCCAGCGAGCCCTGATGGACGAGGTGTCGGGTTGGATGACTATATGCCTTCCGTCGATCAACTGGCTGATAGCCAGGGTGATACCGTGAAGGAGTATGACCCATACGACGATGAGCTTCTTGCGCCACCGTTGTCGCCTACCGAGACCGAGTCATCTCATGGTGAGCTACTTGACGAGTATGACAGACTCGTAGAGGAGAGTCTTCCTGAAGAGCTCGAAGAACAGTAGGGGCATCGCACCTAGTAGCAAATATAAAAAGTAGAAAAACAAGTTATTACGACGGAGATGTACACTGGACGAAATGGGGAGCAGATACCGGTCACTAGATATTCAGCAAATGGCAATACCTTCGAGACCATATCGGTGCGTCGGTCCAATGGAGAGATTGACGAAGGTTGGTACTCTGGCGATATTATCAGTGCTCCGGATGGACTGAGCGTTGAAGTGTTCAAGCGTACACTCAACAATAGCGGTGATATGAAAAAACCATACCACTCGGTCGGGCAATGAGTCTCAATCCTCGCCTTACGAAAGAAGCTATTGAATACCAGTACGTGTTGAGCCTCGCGCAGATGCGTGAAGGAGCAATGGAATGGGATATTCTGGGCAGTGTGGTATCTAGCGTAGATCCATAACCCGTGGGTGCTCGAAAACTATCAGTCATCAAGCCCCAGCAAGGCATCTCCCGATGCTCGTGTCGAGAGAGATGGTCTCTAAATTTGCCATGCCAAATACATAAAACCTCGCCCGTATCTGGGCGAGGTTTTTAGCGTACATGCCGAATTTAGACGACGCTGACTTGCGTACGTCGTTCGGTCTTGCCGGTAAACTTACGCTTCTTGACCTGTGAGAAGGCTACGACACCATCCTGCTTTGCGTGGATAGTAAAGTTGCGGCTAATATACGCACCTTCACCAGGGATTTTTGTTGCACCTGTTTGGCGCACGAGAACTTCGCCAGCAGAGA
>CAZHRI010000024.1:0-8214 GCA_964534725.1 uncultured Candidatus Saccharibacteria bacterium | reverse complement strand
GGTGATATATGTCGAGGCATAGTGTTCCCTTGACATATTTTACTCTTTGTGCTAACATAAGAAGTATGGATACCAATTCCATGCATCAGCCGCAGAAAGATGTGGCGAAAGAGTCATCTTCACTACTCAGTCAAGTAACTCTTCACTTCGAATACAACAAGACAATCCCCCAGGAGCGCGCAGCTCTGAGCGGCCGCCTAAGCAGCTCAAAGAAGTAGTCCGCCCCTGTTAGCTGGCATACCAGCGTGAGACCTCCCTATTTTGGGAGGTTTTTCACAGTCAAAATTAGTTTTCCACTGGCTTTTTCTCTACCGGTATGTCAATATATTGATATGATTTGTCTAAATTGTTTTCACGTAAAAACTACCGTTACCAACTCTCGTCGCCACAAGCAACCGGCGGTCTGGCGTCGCCGCCACTGCACCAAATGTCAAGCCACCTTTACCACCTACGAGAGGCCCTCACTTGATGATCAAGGCATTCTAGCCAGCGATGGGCAGTCTCGGCTGTTTAACATCGGCAAGCTGACCACAAGCATCGCCAGAAGCTTCCAGCATAACAAAAAAGCCGCCGACTTCGACAGCTACTTCCTGGCGCAGACTATTGAAACACAACTACTCATGAGGGGCAAGAACCTCTCTAGTGATGACATCGCTGCCCTCACCCACGCCACTCTTCAAAGCTATGACCCTATTGCCGCCGTACAGTATGCGGCTCAGCACGACCTCGTTACGCTGAAGCGTCGTCCGGGTCGCCCTTCGATTGCGTATGTAACTGCGCATCGTGACGAACCGTCGCCTTCTCGGTAACATCAAATCGATCGAGATATCGCCCAAAGAAGAGCCTGGTCTGCGAGTAGAACGCTGCGGCCGAGCTATACACAATGGCAGTCACAGGCATCAGCACCCACTGGAGCAGCATCCAGACATTACGAGAGCGCTTGTAGCGCGCTGGACGTGGTGGCAGCAGCTTGAACGAGGTAAAGATGGCTACGGCCAGTCCAATCATTGCAATGCGCTGCAGGAGGCTGATTGTGTCAGGCAGCTGATGCACGGCAACGCTCCGAGCGGCCTCGCTATTGACCAATAGCGGCACCCATCCACCAAATGCCACCAAAATCGACACGCACGCGAGCGTGACGTGCCCATCAAGCAACCTGATGAACCGAGTAAACCCTGCCCAAAACGGCACATTTCGCTGACTGGTGAACACCCTCACCCCCACATACGGCACATCTGATGCCCCATACGCCCAACGCCTAAGCTGCACAAACTGCGCTTTAAGCGTCTTAACATACCCACTCGCAAGCACTGCGTCTTGATAAATTGGGACGTGTAGGGGCACCACCTCATAGTTACCACCAAAGTAAAAATAGCTGCGCCAATACTGGTGGCCGTCCTCAACAATCGTTCGGACGCTCCAAAAATCCATCTCAACTAGCGCATCCATCGGCTGAGCGTGCGACGCAAAGTTACGCAGCATATGCGGGCGCATTGAACTGATAATGTTCCAGAACGAGTTACCGGTCGCCACCACACGCATTGGCGCTGGCACGTCCCAGATGTTATTAGTAAACAAACAAATCGGCTGGTAGGACAAGTGCTTACGGTCTTCGCGCACAATATATTCGTACGTCAAGTAGTCGAAGTAGGTCTTGTGCGGCTTGTTGTCGCAGTCCATGGTCGTTACAATCACATCGCCAAACGATATATGCTTCTTTTCCAGGTAGCGCTGAAGCCAGCGACCAGAGTAAGTGATGTTACCGCCCTTACCGACCACTTCGTTTGGTAAGCCCTTTGGATGCTCGACGGCTTCAAACTCATAAAATGCGTGGCCAAACTCTTTTTTCAGGCGCTGAGCTGTCTTTCTCATCTCGTCACCGCCACGCTCTTCATAGGCAAAGACAACAATCATCCGCTGCTTATCGTAAGTTGTATCTATCACAGACTGGATGGTCGGTGCGATTACTTCATACGGCTCATTGTACGCCGGGATAATAAGCGCGTTGTAGATATCTGATGGTTTCGGAAAAAAGCCTGCTTCGGCGGCCGCAATCAAACGCAGATTCTCGATATGCTGCTCGTGCCCAACCTGACTTGACGTCGTGCCATGCTTCGTATCGTACGCAGCCTTCGGATCTTCCAGATCACCCAGACGACTGCGCCAATCTACGGTTGCCGCTCGGTCCATCCTCATGCGTCCTGCCACCATATGATAGGTGATGCCCACCACCTTGACCAGCATAGTGATAATAATGACCAGCAGATAAACAGCTGCAAGTATCGGGCTGAAAATTGATAGGACAACCAGTAGGACAATCGCACCATAGCTCGCAAGCGCCGGCACACGCTCAAAAAAACGATACAGTCGAGTGCGCCTGCCTACCGGTATCTCAATATCCACACGCCCCCCTAGCCTATTGCAGCAATTCTTATGATTGATATGGCGTATATCAGCACCAGTGCCGACATGCCTAGCGTTGACCAGAGAAATGCAAGCGACAGGTCACGTCGACCAATCTGGTATAACTTAAGACTGAGCGCACCATGCACTCCGAGAATCACCATCTCAAGCAAAGCATAGCTCCACAAATGGTACCAATAGCCACGATATAGCCCGGTGATGCCGAAAGAGCTAAAGTGCGTCACCACCTGAGTTTCTTTTGGCTCAATACTCACACCGATGATAATAACGACTACTATAGCCGCCAGGATATTCATAATCATCAAACCAAGCCACCAGCGGTCGCGGAGGGATTTTTTGACGTCTTGTTTGGTAATTTGTCTCATATAAATAATGGAGCCGTTGGCCGGGATTGAACCGGCGACCTACGCTTTACGAAAGCGCCGCTCTACCAACTGAGCTACAACGGCGAACTCCTCTAGCAGATTATAGCAGACCGCGACAGCTCCCACAAAGCCCGACCGGTGATTAACGTGCGCCGTGGCGCGCCTCGACCCTCGCCCAGTCTACGACACTCCACCATGCTTTAATATACGCATCGCGCTGGTTTTTATAGTCAAGATAGTATGCATGCTCCCATACATCGAGACCAAGGAGAGGCATTTGCTGGCCATCCATAATGGGATTGTCCTGGTTCGGCGAGGTGATAATCTGCATATCAGGCATCAACCATACCCACCCGCTCCCGAACAAACCTGTAGCGCTCTCGGTGAACGTATCGACAAAAGTCTGGAAATTGCCGTAGCGACCAGCAATCGCCTGTGCGACATCACCGCTCGGCTCTCCGCCCCCATCTGGCGACATAATCTCCCAAAAGAGACTATGGTTCAGGTGCCCACCACCGTTATTACGTACGGCTTGGCGCACATCCTCCGGCAGTGCACTGACGTCTCGCAGTAACTGCATAAGATCAGATGACACCGACTGGCCTTCGAGGGCAGCATTGAGTTTATCGACATACGCCTGGTGGTGCTTGGTGTGATGCAAGCGCATAATGTCTTCGCTAATAGCAGGCGCAAGCGCCCCGTAGTCGTAGTCTAGGTCTGGTAGTGTGTACATAAATCTCCTTATTCTATGTCGATATAGAGCTTGGTTGCATCGCTATCTTTCAGCTTTGCAAAATTTTCTTTAAAGACTGTCAGTGGAACTCGAATATACGAATATCGCACCGACTCGTCATCACTCGAGTGACGCGTAATGAAGTAGTAACCGTCACCCGCCAGCGTCTTGACCGCTCCAGAAACCTGATCGACGTCAAGCTTGGCAGCTGCGGCGCTCAAACCCCCATCGGAGTTGTCTTTTGGCACGACAATATCTTGCTGATATTCAACCTCCGCCCCAAGCTTTTCGGCAATTTCTGTCAAATTACCCCCTTCGGTGCTTAGGTCCCCGACTTGCTGCGCTATCTTAGATGCTTTATCGTCCACGCTAAATGCGACCTCCTGGCGAAGCAGTGTGTTACGCATTGCCTGTCGCAGCTCGTCCATCGTCCACCTGAGATGGTCATTCACTACCGCAGTGTATGCGCTCTCTGTAAGGCCGCTCTCGGTTCGGCGCTGTTCAACCAGCTGATCGACCTGCTGGTCGGTAATAGAAATATTGCGCTCCTCTGCGAGCTTACGCGCGTAGGCATCTTCAAGCGCCCGCTCGAGGGCCTGCTGCTGTTGAAACTTCATTCGATCGGTCGCGGTATTTTCAGCACCGCCCTGGCCTTCGAGCACGTTGATGGTAGTACGGTGATAGAGCAAGTAGTTACTATACCGCACGGCTTGACCATCGATAGAGGCGACAGGTAGTGGTACTGCTCGGGTAATCCGGTAAGCTAAATCGCTAGTGTCCTTCCAGACATAGAGCTGCAACCACACCAGTAATACAAGCGCAGCCAGTGCACCGAGGCTAATAAGAATCGCGTTACGTACCAGCGCATGCCTGGTGTACTGAATTGGATACTTCAGCTTGCGGCCGCCAGCAAGGATGCGCTCGCGATGTTCGGCTACCGTATCATTCGTGATACGGGTCGGCAGCTGCTTGGCAGACCGTTTACGCAATACTCTCTTGATCATGCTCACCCTCCTTCGTAACTAATGCCACCGCATCTTGCAATTGATTGTAGATTTTTTCCGGATATTCGACATTTCGAATCACTAGGTCGCCAACAAATGTCTGAATAACTATTGTACCAAATTTGAATATCTCACCAAAGAACCCAGGGATATTAAAGCTGATATTCTGCACCTTCGCGAGATGCAGCTCGACGACGTCTTTACCGAAAAAACCTCGCTGGGTAATCTGTCTGATCCGCTGGTCGGTGACGATATAGTAGGTATAAAACCAGATGACGAAATGATAGCTAAACAGGAGCAGGCCCAAGCCGAACCCTCCTAGAAATACCCAAAGCAGATTGATGTTGTCTTGCCAGATTAAAAATGGCAATGCGCCAAGCGACATCGGGATAAGCAGCGAGTAAAAGCCTTTGCGCATCGCGATGATGTGCCTACGAAACACAAACAACAGCTCTTCGCCTTCACGCTGACCTTCAAATTGTCCCGATGATGCAACATCTTTAGTAGTCATACTTATATTATTATAGCACCCAAGCGCTACGCTATATGTGGTGTCGGTACACTAGATATAGCGTAGTTTGGCGCTATCAATGCCGGGCAGGACATCGCTCGGGCCTGGGGCCTGGGGCCTGCGCTACGCTACGCCGAACCTTGTAGGTGCTGGCTGCTGGCGCAGCCTACCAATTAAAAATACGGCCCTAAAGGTCGTATTTTTAATTGGTACCCCGGGCAGGAGTCGAACCTGCAACCTTATCCTTAGGACGGATCTGCTCTATCCAGTTGAGCTACCGAGGCGTAAGAGGCGCATAGCGCCTCTTGTCATTATACCTTATCGAGTCAGCTTCTCGTGCGCCATCTCGTAGTCAAAGATTTCTGTACTGTTAAACCAGTGACCGATTTCTTTGACCGCCTCCTCTGGATCACCTGAAGCATGAATGAGGTTTGGCACACCCTTATCTTCGCTATCGGCGTGCTCAAAGCTCATGTGACTAAAGTCACCACGAATCGTACCTGGCTGCGCCGACTTTGGCTCGGTACCACCTACCATCTTGCGCACAAGCGCCACCGCTTCGACTCCCTCAAACACCATTGCTACGACTGGACCGGTCTGCATCATGGTCAGCGTCACGTCAAACGCCTTCTGCCCGCGACGAGTCACCATGTGACCGATATTTTCGTAATGCGCATAGTAGTGGTCCCTGTCAGGAAAAATCATCTTAGTCGCGACAATCTTTAGTCCAACTCGTTCGAAGCGAGTTAGGATATCACCGACGAGTCCGCGCTGCACAGCATCCGGCTTAAATAATACTAGTGTTTGCTGCATCTTACTGGTGTGCTTCATATCGCTCCTTGAATTATAGTGTCTTGTTATATCCTCATTGTATCAAATACGACCAAATGTGCGCTATGCTAGTACTATGTACATGTCCGAGTTGATTGCTGACTTCATTGAACACCTCGAAGTGGAGGGTGGGCGTTCACGTAGGACCCTCACTAACTACCAACTTTACCTCGAGCGATTTATGGAATTCACCGATGATATAACCGTTGACAAAATAACAACAGAAGTAGTGCGAAAATTTCGTCTCTGGCTCAACCGTTATAAAAATAACAACGACCAAGAACTCTCAATTATTACGCAGAGCTATCACCTGATTGCCCTGAGAGGGTTCCTCACCTACCTCTCGAGGCGCGACATCGCCTCGCTCAGTGCCGATAAAATCATCCTGCCAAAGACTGTCCGCCAACAAGTCACCTTCCTGCACTTTGATGAAGTGACGCGTATGCTTGAGCAGATTGACACCACGAGCGAACAAGGCCTACGCGACCGAGCCATCATCGAGCTACTCTTTTCGAGCGGTCTTCGCGTCTCAGAGCTGGTTAATCTCAACCGCGGCCACATCAACCTCGCCAGGCGAGAGTTCATGGTGCGCGGTAAAGGCCAAAAAGATCGTCCGGTGTTCATCTCAAAGCATGCCACCGAACACGTTCAGAACTATCTCGAGAGCCGCCATGACTCACTGGTGCCGCTGTTCCTCAGCTATAGCCGCAACACCCAGCAAACTGATACGTCTGGAGATTTTCGCCGGCTGCAAGCACGCAGTATCCAACGGCTAGTGTCTCATTATGCCCGCATGGCCGGCATCACCAAGCATGTCAGCCCCCACACCATGCGACACAGCTTTGCCACCGACCTACTGATGAACGGCGCCGACCTGCGCTCGGTCCAGTCAATGCTCGGTCACAGCAACATTTCGACAACCCAGGTCTACACCCACGTCACCGACCAGCATCTCAAAGAAGTTTTTGAGCGATTCCACAGCGACACCGAAACCTAGGCGCTACGGCGTACAGCTACCGGCTTGAGCCCCGCTCGAGCCAACTGAAAAATCTTTGCAAAGATTGTTAACCACATCAACAACCCGACTCGGTAACGGAACATCCTCACCTACTGCCAGTCGCGCCTCAACCCGACGGACCAAATTATTTGCTCGACCGGTTGAGTCAACTACCGGCTGTACGCCATCAAAATTCACAACTTTACTGCCGTTATAAAGAACGACACGCACTGTAGTTGCGGTGGTATTGTAGATCGTATTGAGCCTCAAAAGTGCGCTCGCGCTCTCTTCGCGAGTCACTTCAGATCCAATATTCAGCGTCACCCTACATGAATGCCCATGATTCAAAAAGTCACTCGAACACGACAGTGCGAGTGGCGAGTTTCCTGGATGACCTGCGTCAGACGTCACTCGCGTATAGCCTGCGAGCAGCACCTCTTGACTACTCTCCCCGGGTAAGACGCTCATTGGTCGCAAAAACACGGTCCGCGAAACATCTGAGTTATCTAAATCAGCTGCCGCAAAAGTAGTACCGGGCGTTATCAACTGCGCCCTCATTAGCGGTGGCGTTGTTGGCCCCCATGACGACGAGTTGTGCTGAGGCAAGCTATTGCTCGGCCCTGTCGTCGCTGGTGCAGTAGCAAATAGAGCGCCCGACGGAATGTCATCCCGCTCAAACCACTCCACTACCACCCTGTCAAAACTATCGGCAGCGCGTAGAGGAATGATGCCAACCTCTTCCACTGCCAACTCGGTTCGAAAATCCGGTGACTGCATGGCGATGTTGACGCACGTATATGCCTGGTCGAACGCCGCGCTTTCGCTACCACTGCCTGACTGAATCATCGTCTCAGGGTCCCCTTCGCTGCCCTCCACGCCAGTCCGTGCGACGACTCGACAGTCTGCCGGTGCGTCAAGCTATGCGCAGACAGCTGCATGACCCCTTAATCAGCTTCGCACCGCACGCTTTGCGTCTTCAACACCAGCCAGTGCTGCATCATAGGCGCTCTGAGACAAATCGTTGTTAATCGCCCGCTGCTGCGCACTGACCATTAGGCGAATAAAGCCAACAGTCAGAATGGTCAGTAGCAGCGCCGAAAAAACTACTGCAAATATTGATACTGCCCCGCGCTGTCGTTTACTGACCATTTGTCCTCACTATCATTTCAAAGTTATTTATTGCACAGAATTCATCATTAGCGCTGACATCCGAGTCCTCCTCTGGGACGATAACGTTACATGTGCTATCGGTTATTTCGCTTGTGTCACTGGTGCCAATGGTAAACTCTATGCGATACAGTCCATCACCCTCATTTACGACAATTGGCGCTACTGTTAAATCATGGATA
>CAZHRI010000023.1:0-9185 GCA_964534725.1 uncultured Candidatus Saccharibacteria bacterium | reverse complement strand
CGGTGGTGGCTGCGTGAAACGTAAATCATGCGTAGACACCCGTGTCGATGAGATACAGCCAAGGTCCGCAAAGACATAAAACTATCGTGAAATCTACATATGCCGGTGGTGGCTGCGTGAAACGTAAATCATGCGTAGACACCCGTGTCGATGAGATACAGCCAAGGTCCGCAAAGACATAAAACTATCGTGAAATCTACATATGCCGGTGGTGGCTGCGTGAAACGTAAATCATGCGTAGACACCCGTGTCGATGAGATACAGCCAAGGTCCGCAAAGACATAAAACTATCGTGAAATCTACATATGCCGCGGTGGTGGAATTGGTAGACACGCGAGACTCAAAATTTCGTGTCCTCACGGACGTGCCGGTTCAATTCCGGCCCGCGGTACCACGCTATAGACAATAGGCCCTCGAGGGTCTATTTTTATTTTGTGTTTGGCGATACCATCAAGATGTTGCCGTTACTAGTATGCAACACTCATGGCGGCGCATCATAGAAATGACCCTCCAGATACTGTATACTTGCAATATAGGACTCTATAGATGAACCCGCAGAATGATCCAAATAACGCGCAGGTGGGCATACCGCGAACCGATCAGCCAACGAACTACCACGTAGTTGCACCACCCCGTCAGCAGGCATCGACGCAGCAAGCTGCCGCCGATGTAATTCGAGGTCAGCTGAACACTATCTATAGCGGTAACGGAAGTGAGCAAACGCCTCATACTACGCCAGTAGCGACTCCGCCCGCAGAGTCAGAGTCAGCTGCATCGCAGTCCGTAGAGCCGGCCACCACCGAGCCACAACCCACTACTAGGCCGACAGGACATGGCCTGCAAACGGCCCCACCAGAAGTCGAGCACATCGCCGAAGATAACACAAAATCACAAACCCCAGCAAGGGAAGACGAGCCCTCGACGTATCGGCGCACCATGGACACTGGTATGAGCGCTCGCCAGCCCAGTAAAGAGGAGTGGCAGCAATATCATAGCGCCTGGCAAAAATACTACCAGATGTACTACGAACGGTATTATATCGCCACTAACCATGCGGCGTCTCAGCAGCAGCAACAGCCAACCGACCCACCTACGCAGCAACCAGCCGATCAATCAATATCTCAGCAACGAGCTATGCGAGAATTGCGTGCATCTATTCGCAAAAAAGTGGCTGACTCTGCTACAAAGGTAAAAAAATCTCGACACTTCATACCGGCTATCGCTGGCATCAGTGTTCTATTGATTTTTATGTTCCTGCAGTATAATCGAGTGGTGTTTGGCGCAGTTGCCGCCTATGTCAGCCCTGGCAATATCGACCCACAGAACATCATTGTCGACCCGACACTCAACATAGAAGTTGGACCCGAACCTCGAATGGTTATCCCAAAGATTAACGTTGACGCACCAGTCGTATACGGTGTTGGTCCCGACTACAACTCTCAGATGACCGCCATGGAAAAGGGTATCGCTCACTTCTCAATTCCAGGCGCCAATGCGGTTCCTGGAGAGATCGGTAACGCGGTGTTTGCAGCCCACTCGAGCAATGATGTGTTTGCCAGCGGTGACTACAAGTTTGTATTCGCCCAGAACGAAAAACTGACCCAAGGCGATATTATTTACATGAATTTTGAAGGCACCCGCTACACATACTCTGTCACCAGCACAGAAGTTGTGCTTCCAAGTGAAGTGTCGAAGGTCCAGCTCGACACCAATAAACCAATGCTCACGCTGGTCAGCTGCGTGCCTCTCGGTACCGCCGAAAAGCGCCTACTTATCTTTGCCGAACAGGTCAGCCCTGACCCTGGCCAGGCTGCATCAGCACAGACCGACACAACCGCTCCGGCCGCAGAAGACATTCCTGGCCGACCAGCTCCTACACTCCTTGAGAAAATCTTTGGTATTCGCTAAAGCGTCATTGCGAGTCGTTGCAGCTTGACGGTTTCGCCTTCTTTAAGAAAACCGTAGATATATCGGCCATCGCTCGTAAGTAGCGTGTCGTAGCCTGCGCTGACCGGCATAAGCGAGTAGCTATTGACTCCGTCATACTCTTCCATGACGAGCTGACCCGTCGCATCGATATCCCATATATGATAGCCATCGAGCCACCTGAGGGGAGAGGTAGACCGCTTCTTAACACCCTGAGAGGCGAGCTGTCGCTCGATATCATAGCTAATAAACCCTGTCATATCTTCCGCCATCACAAAGCGACCATTCTGACTCACCTGAAGATGCGTAACTGGGCGATTAAGCGTGAAGGTGGTTGCTGTTTGCAAGAATGCCGCCAGACCATCGTCTGTCGCAGGTATTGCGCCGCGGTACACTGTAACCGAAGGACCAAGGCTCACCACGGCAGTATCTTTATTGAAATACTCCGACACTTGAATATGCATCTGCTGCGTATTTGCCTCAGGAACACTCATTAGTACTGTTGACTCCTGCCAACCTCGCTGCCATACGCCCGCCACGCGCTCTTGGTCGAGCTTACCTATATAGGCGATCGTCTCGTCACTATATACATCAAACCATGTGACCTGTGACAGTAGTGGACGAGATATCGTGCCGGTATCAACTGCAGCCTGTCGAACGTCGCCATTACTCTGCAGTATGTAGACGTCTTTGCCTTCAACCGGTATGACGCTACTAATAGCGAGGTTGAGGAGCGAGCTGAGGTTATGAACGACACCTGGCTGCTCTCGATAGATCCAAAGCCAATCAGTCTGCTCGCCCCTATCTGAGAGTGTATACTGATGCTTCAACACCACCGCACGACTTGAATCGCTCCACCGCACCACGCTCAGTCGATGGTCTGTCGCAGGCTTCTCTTCGGTAAATCCAGCAAGCTTTGTTGTATCAATAGGATACTGAGCGACCGTCGGCTGCTGACTATTCCTCATATCCATCAACACAAATGTCATCGCGCCAGCCTCGTCTGATGCGGTGCCGGCAATATAGCGATCATCCGGAGAGGCTACTGCGCTCGAGAGGCGGTCAATATCCTGAATTGATGTGATGACTTTTTCGGTCGGCACCAACCGCACATAACTTAGCCACGTCACCGTGCCAGGTGCGATATCGACTGTCTTCTGCCATGTCTCGTACCCAGTCAAATGCATCGCAAATTGGCGCTGACCCGGCAAAATAGACGCCTTTGTCTGTGTTCGCTCACCGAGCTTTCCGTCAACGCTCACCCTCGCACCGCGTGGAAACGAATTATACTGCACCAGGCCGGTCTGTTCGACCGTCTGAGTCTCAAAATTAAACCGATATCCCAGCACCATCATCATAAGCATCGCCACCAATAAAAGGCTCGTAACCGTCATCAAGACGTAAGTAAACGTTCTTCGGGCAAGTTCTTTTTTGCGCGACGGTCGTGCGTACATAATTAATATTAATCATACCACAGTAAGAGTGCTTGCAAAAGGCAAGGGTGCTCTGTATTATTGATACTATAAGCGCACGAGGGTAATACATATGCGTCATCAAAAAAGGGGAGTGTGAGTGAAAACGACCGACTATGTCATCATCAATAATCGAGCCTATGACCCGATAACCGGTCTGCCTGTAGAAGGTGTTACGGTCAATCAGCCACAACCACCAGTCGCCACAAAAATCACGTCTGCTCCACGCATCAATCGCGGTGTCGCTACGCCGAACGTACATCGTACTGTCGAGCACTCACAGACCCTAAGCCGACGCTACGTCAAAAAACCTACTGTTATCTCACCAATTGACGCACATACAAGTAGCCAGCCAATCGTTGCAGCGTACTCTCCAATGAGCCTGCAGCAGTTTACCGTCAAAAAAGCAGAGACGATCAACAAATTTACTCACGCCGCACCTACTGTCGCAGCAGTCGAGCGCCAAGACCGTCCGGCAGAGGCTCATCCACTGACTCGCCGTGCGGCCGGTCGCACCCTTGATATCGCTGCACCTCGCCGCCAGCGCGCAGCCACCCAGCAAAAACTCGACTCACAAGCGCGCCTCGTGTCAGAGCCTGCCAAACAGCAGCCACAGCAGAAGGACCTCAAATCCGCACACGTGCTCAAAAATGAAGCAATCCTTGAGGCGATGAACAAAGAGGTCGCTCATCAAAAGCGCACTCGCACCAAAAAACAACGCTCGTCAGGTCGCTGGGCTCGGTTCATGACACTTGCATCTGCAAGTTTCGCAATCATACTGCTCGCGGGTTATTTCACCTACCTGAACATGCCAAATCTCTCCATCAAGATGGCCGCTGTCCAGTCAGGTGTTGATGCCAAGTACCCCGGCTACAGCCCTGATGGCTATGCACTAAGCGGGCCTATCTCTTTCAAGGAAGGAGAAGTCAGCATGCGCTTCGCCTATGCTGACGGCGGACGCGACTTTACGCTAACTCAAAAGAGAAGCAACTGGGACTCGTCAGCCGTACGCCAGTATATCGATGAGCATAGCCAGTCAGCTACCACAACTCAAGTGGATGGCCTGACGATTTATAGCTATAGCAACAACGCCGCTTGGGTAAATGGTGGAGTTCTCTATACACTAGAGGGAGACGCACCGCTCTCGAGTGACCAGATACAGCGCATCGCAACAAGCATGTAGCGCTTGACAATTTCATTAATACTTGATATAATGAATACACATAGCCCCGTACGCCAAGGTACGGGGCATTTCTATCTGTTACTGTGCTAAAATAGAGCAATGACAGAAGTTCGTACTCGTTTTGCACCATCACCAACCGGATTTTTACATGTCGGTGGTATCCGCACGGCATTGTTTGCATACCTAGTAGCTAAGCAATCAGGTGGCACATTTGTCCTCAGGCTAGAAGACACCGATAAGTCCCGCGAAGTAGCCGGCAGCCGTGAGCACCTTCTTGCAAGCCTCAAGGCACTCCACCTCGACTACGACGAAGGACCTGACATCGGCGGTGACTATGGACCATATGTCCAGTCCGAGCGACTCGGCATCTATGCACAGTACGCTCAAAAGCTGATTGATGCCGGCCTGGCCTATGCAGACCCATATACGTCCGAAGAAATTCAAAGTTTCCGCGAAAAAGCTCAGGCAGAAAAGCGCGCATTTCGCTACCGCGATTACCGACCTGAGGTATTGCCTGCATGGGACGGCACGAAGCCATTACGCTTTAAGAGTACGCCAAAAAGCTACACCTACCATGACGAGGTAATGGGGGATATTACCACCAGTCCAGAAGTCATCGACGACCTGATTCTCATCAAGTCAGATGGCTACCCAACCTATAACTTTGCCCATATCGTCGACGATGCCGAAATGCAGATCTCTCACGTTATTCGTGGCCAGGAATTCATCTCGAGCATGCCAAACTTCCTCGCGCTCTACGAAGCGCTCGGTCTCGAGCGACCAATATTTGCTCATATGCCGCACATTATGAATGAGCAGGGTAATAAGAAACTTGGCAAGCGTGATGGCGCCAAAGATGTACTCGACTACATTCGCGATGGCTATCTGCCAGAAACACTGGACAGCTTCATCGCTACACTAGGCTGGAACGACGGCACCGAACAGGAGGTCTTTACGATGGATGAGCTAGTAGAAAAGTTCGACCTCTCGCGTGTCCAAAAGTCCGGCGCACGCTTTGACGAGAAGCGCCTGCTCTGGATGAACGGGCACTTTATCCGCGAGCTAACCCTGGACGAACTCTACACGCGTGTTGAATTCTTTTGGCCAGAGTCTGCCGGAAAACATCCAGAAGACTATAAAAAACAGGTGCTCGCACTTGCTCAAGACCGACTTAAAACTTTGCGAGATCTTCCGGCACTCACAAGTTACTTCTTCGAAGAGCCTGCTCGAGATGACGAGCTCATCACAAGTAACAAGCAGCTGAAAAAGCTGTCCACCGAGGAGCGCACTGACCTTATTCAGGCGGCACATGATGCGCTCACAGAACTGGAGGATTGGACACCTGATGCGATTCAGGATGTCCTAAATCAACTACTAGCAACGACAGGCCAAAAACCAGGAACTCTTTTTAGCTTGATCCGAATTGCTACAACTTGGGCGGCCTTTAGCCCGCAGCTCAACGATACACTGGCGCTATTCGGAAAAGAGCGTACACTGAGTCGTCTTTTATCTGCAAAATAGCTCTTATGCTTGTGCTATACTACTCATATGCATACGCGCATTCCGCGAAAACATAACCTGGCGCTCAAACCGATTGTTGCGCGCCTGAAAAAGCACTGGGCACCGGTGGTTATTATTGTCGCAGCGCTTGTGATCGCCGGGCTATTTCTTTATGGCATTTCCCAGATTGAACGCCTCAGCTACAACGCGGTCTATAGTCCAAAGCCTCGCCCGCAAAAAGTATACTCTCCGCTTACTGGCAAACAGGTCGCGAATGAAGCCGCCACCACACTGCCGGTCACTGCGGTGATGATCGAAAACTCACCCGACGCCAGGCCTCAATCGGGACTAAAGGAGGCGGGGATTGTCTACGAAGCAGTCGCCGAAGGTGGAATCACGCGGTTTATCGCTCTGTACCAGCAGGAAAAACCAAACCTCATCGGGCCTGTACGCAGCCTCCGAATGTATTACCTTGACTGGGCAGCTCCTTATCAAGCGTCGATTGCCCACGTCGGGGGCAGTCCTAACGCCCTTAGCGAGGTGAGGCAAAACGCCTATCGTGACATTGATCAGTTCTTTAACTCCGGTGCCTACTGGCGCGCTTCCGACCGCTATGCGCCGCATAACGTCTACACAAACGCCGAGCGTCTTACGGATCTTAATACCTCTAAGGGCTACACGACTTCTACTTTTGAAGGATTTGCACGTACGGACGGCAAACCAGCAGAGACGGCCAACGCCTCGTCTGTCACTGTCAACTTCAGCAGTGCGCTCTACAACACCAGCTACGCATACAACAAATCTACCAACTCCTACGCACGCTCTCTCGCTGGCTCACCCCACAATGACCGTGAGCACGGTCAGATTAGCCCAGATGCTTTAGTAGTAATGCGCGTCGATGCCCAGTCACGCGGCGGTGCCGACGGATATGAAGATATTGTCACGACTGGCTCAGGTCAAGTCTATGTATTCCAGAATGGCACTGTCGTCAAAGGAACTTGGAAAAAAACAGGTCGCACCTCGCCACTCCAATTGCTTGGGGCTGACAGCAAGCCAATAGAGCTCAACCGCGGGCAGACATGGGTTGGCGCCATAACTGGGCGGGGAAGTGTGTCATGGGAGTAGACAAAAATGCCAAAACTATCCGACAATTCTGGCAACATCATCAGAGAGTAGCGCTTTGGCTGCCGCTTAGTATACACATATTTTTGGCAGCGACGCTATGTACCTTACTTGGTGTATCAGGCACGATTGCGTGGAGTAGTCCACTGCTATGGATTCTCGGTGTAGGAATACTCGGTGTTGGCGCCGCCTCGTCACTGCTCATCTTGCCCATAATCACCCAGCCCTTATACGACATTCTCGCAGCACTCGCTCACAAAACAGGCGAGCCCACCACTAGCACACCACCTAACCCAAACTCAAAACACAACGAAAAAACCGGCCTAAAGACCGTCCTTCAGGCGCTCTATGCGTCAGATCCACAAGCAGAAACCACACAAAACTCGGGGTCGCTCCTGACAGACGCACTCAACCACACCAGCTGTGGGGTCATCGTCCTCGGGCCCGACAAACAAATTATTAGCGCAAATGCGGCAACACCGATCGCACATACGCAGGATGGCACACCTTTCTTGGCGTTAAATTTCCTCGACAGCGACGATATTATGACGTGGATACGCAGTTGTGACAACGAGGCAATCAATGCCGAGCGTCGCTGGACAAGGGTTGGCACCGACCAACAGCACATCAAGAAGCAGCGGTTCTTTGACATCATTGCGTCATATGAAAAGGGTGCAGCCGCAGAGACGGTCATCTTCCTTATCGATCAGTCAGACCGCTACTTACCGGAGGAGGAGGACCTTAACTTTGTTGCCTTTGCTGCACACGAACTGCGCGGACCCATCACTATAATTCGTGGGTACCTCGACATTCTCAGCAGCGAACTGTCGGACAGACTAAAGGGCGACGAACCCGAGCTCATCAGCCGCCTCATCGTCTCAGCCAACCGGCTGTCAAGCTACATCAACAACATCCTTAACGTGGCTAAGTTCGACCGACACCACCTGCAGGTGCATCTTTACGAAGATACAGTGTATGCTATTTATGCCTCAATCGCTGATGACATGCAACTGCGGGCCCAGGCGCAACACCGACTCATTACCGTCGCAATACCCGAAAACTTGCCAACCGTAGCAGCCGACAGGGGAAGTATCAGCGAAGTGATAGGCAACCTGGTCGATAACGCTATTAAATATAGCTTTGAAGGTGGCGTTGTCACAATCAGTGCAGAGGCCAAAGGTGACTTTGTTGAGGTATCAATCACCGATAACGGCGTGGGTATGCCCGCGAGCGTAATAAACAATCTATTTCGCAAATTCTACCGCTCACATCGTTCACGTGAAGTAGTTGCCGGAACCGGCATCGGTCTGTACATCTGCAAGGCATTTGTCGAGTCACACGGCGGCTCCATCAGCGTTCGTAGCCGAGAAAATAAAGGGTCAACCTTCTCATTTACCCTGCCAATATACGCCACAGTTGCCGACAAGTTACTCGAAGACGGGCAGCTCAACCAGAGCCTGGTGCGACGAGGCGGTGGATGGATAAAAAATCATACAATGTACAGGAGATAAGTGATGGCGATAAAAACAATACTATGCATTGAAGACGATCGATTTATCGGTGAGATGTATGTCCGTAGTCTCCAAAAGGCCGGATACGTTGTCGAATGGGTGGTTGACGGCAATGACGGACTGGTTGCTGCGAGGAACAAGCAGTACGACTTGATTATTCTTGATTTGATGCTTCCCGAACAGCGGGGTGATCAGATATTAGATGCGCTTCGGACCGAGTCAACTAACTTGGTGCCAGACAGTAAGATTCTGATTATGACCAACTTCGAGCAAGACGACAAGGCGCGCGAGTCGATGCTCGACAGGGTAGATGGCTACCTCATCAAGGCGGATATTACGCCCAGACGACTGCTCGAGGTGATTGAAGAATTGGCGCAAAGCTAAAAAGAAGGTCGCTTTTCGTCCTTTTGGACTCGTCAGCATAACTACACAGCTATGGAAGCGAACGTGACAAACAGATAGTTGAGTGTC
>CAZHRI010000022.1:0-10114 GCA_964534725.1 uncultured Candidatus Saccharibacteria bacterium | reverse complement strand
TAACGTCCGAGAGCCTCGGACCTTAAAATAGGCCTCCTAAGCTCAATCGAACACATACGCAGACTGCGTACTTGAGGTAATTTTACCACAAAAGCCCTGGTATGTAAATAAATAATATATCACCTCACAAAAACCCCCAACCTTGCCAACGCGAGTCGCCCCTGTTACACTACTATCATGAGTCTTTCAATTGGCATAGTTGGCCTACCTAACGTCGGAAAATCGACGTTATTTAATGCGCTCACCAATAACGACATCCTAGCCGCTAATTACCCATTCGCAACCATCGAACCGAATACTGGCATAGTTCCAGTGCCAGATGAGCGCCTGCAGAAGCTCGCAGGCATCTACGACAGCCAGAGAATACTTCCGGCCACTGTCGAGTTTGTCGATATCGCTGGCTTGGTCGCGGGAGCCTCGCAAGGCGAAGGTCTGGGCAATAAGTTTCTCGCTAATATCCGCCAGTGCAACGCCATTGTACATGTCGTCCGAGCATTTGAGGACGACGACATCCTGCGACACGATAGCACCGCCGTCGACCCAAAGGCCGATATCGAAATTATCAACACCGAACTTATCTTGGCTGATATGCAAACGATTGAAAACCGCCTGCCAAAGCTCCAAAAAGAGGCAAAAGCAAAGC
Source organism: uncultured Candidatus Saccharibacteria bacterium (assembly GCA_964534725.1). Lineage (GTDB taxonomy): Bacteria > Patescibacteriota > Saccharimonadia > Saccharimonadales > Saccharimonadaceae > Nanosynbacter. Next base: position 9,471 of record CAZHRI010000022.1, on the reverse strand, counting down.
CCGCCCTCAAAGAAACCGCAAGCTACCTAGAGAGTCTGCTGCGCCACCTAGAGGCCGGCACACCGCTCTCTGCCCTGCCATCTCTCGACGAAGAAAAGATATATGACCTACACCTATTGACCGCCAAGCCGGTCATCTACGCATTCAATGTTGACGAAGCCGGATTGACCGACAACGAAACACAACAGCGCTTGTCCAGCATGGTTGCGCCAGCTGGCTCGCTATTTGTGAGCGCCAAGCTCGAAGAAGAACTAAAGGGTCTACCGGCTGAAGATGCCGCCGAGCTACTCGAAAGCTACGGCGTCAAAGAAACTGGTCTCATGCAGCTCATTCACGCTGCTTATCACACCCTCGGGCTCCAGAGCTACCTAACCGCAGGACCAAAAGAAGTTCGCGCCTGGACCATCCACCAAGGCTGGACCGCCCCACAGGCTGCGGGTGTCATTCACACCGACTTTGAGAAAGGTTTTATTGCCGCTCAAGTGGTTGACTTTGATGATCTCGTCACCGCTGGCTCAGAAGCCAAAGCTCGTGAAGCTGGCAAGATTCGTACCGAAGGCCGTGGCTACGTTATGCAGCCAGGCGATGTTGTAGAATTTCGATTTAACGTGTAAGCCTAAAAGGAAATGCCCCCGCTTTCGCGGGGGCTCTGACCGGATCAACCAGCGCGTGAAGCGCGGGATCTTGGTCGTACATCCGATCAGAACTTCCCTTCGTCTTGCCTCAGCCAAAGCGGACGAGGTTGTTGAATAGCCACTTGTCCACCTGGCGGAAGCTTCCGCTGGAGTGCTCGATGACTGTCGCCTTGATGTCAGCGCGACATCCGCCGCGACCACTCAAAGACGTGTCACACTGGACGCGCCACTGGCGGCCGTCTTCATCAGTCCAGCTACCTTCGTAGCCATACTTACCGTGGCCGCCGAGTGGGTTGTTCACCCAGAGGGATCGTGACGACGGCAAGTAGGTTAGGTTATTGAAGACCCAGCCGTTGACGTTGGCGTAGATGCCAGGAGCTACCTCCTGGGCCTGTGTGGCCCAGATTTCCGTGCGACACCGCTCCGTCTGGGAGTAGGGCTCACACCAGGTCATCCACTGACGGCCGTTGACCTCGTAGTAGCCAGCAGCCCAGTAGACACTCAGCGACCGCTCCTCAGGGAAGCGACCGTCGATAGTGCCGGCGGCCATCACCTGGGACGGATCCCTGGTGTCAATGATCATCCAGTCCAACCAGCCGGCCAGACGGTACACCTCATAGGTGTTAACCATCTGGCTGTAGTAGGTGAACTCATAGGTGCGACCGTTCTTGCCTCGCTCCGAAATGATAATCTTGGAGTTGACGGCAGGCGTCTCGAGGTTGGTGTCCGACCTGCGGGCATCCACCTCGATGTAGGCACGGCTGTCATAGACAACACCCACCGCAGAGGGCGAGCTGTCCGCATGGGCCGGACTCAGTCCGGCGAAACTCAGTGCCGCCAGGATGACAAAGGCCATAATGGCCATCGGCACACTCTTGAACTTACTCATTTTACCCCTTTCAGGGAAAGAAGATCAGGGTTCTGATCGAATTGTTAAGTGACCGAAGGCCACTCAGTGCCGGCTCGATATTGAGTGACACATACTTTTATTATAGCATACTTCTCATGTTTTTGCAATACGGGCACTACGTGTGCCGATTTTTCAGAGTCAGCACATAAAACCGCTCCAGATTACCCTTTTGTCCCGCAATATCGCTATCCCGCTTGGCTTTAATGACAAAATATCGCTCAGCCCACATCTCAAACTCAGCCAGCACCTGGCGACGTATCTTGTTGTTCTTGATCACCCCCTTGTTTACCTGGCCCCTGCCCGCCTCGAACTGAGGCTTTACCATTGCTACCAAGAGTGTATTCGGCTGCATTAAGTTTTTTGCCACATGGGGCAGAATGTCGCGTAACGATATAAACGACACATCACCGACAATGACATCAATAGCCTGCTCAGCGTAAAAGTCACGGATATCAGTCTTTTCGTGCAGCTCAACTCGCTCATCACCGCGAAGCTTCGGATGAAGCTGCTCGGTGCCTACATCGACAGCGAGCACCTTACGCGCACCATGCTGCAGGACATAGTCAGTAAATCCACCGGTACTTGACCCAATGTCTAGCACCACCTTTTCGCGAAAATCTATTCCGAAGTACCCTGCCACACTTGCAAGCTTCAGCCCAGCACGCGAGACATACTGCTCGCTGACTTGCAGAGTGATAGTCGAGTCCTCATTGACCATGTGCCCCGCCTTGGTGACGACGCGCCCATCGACCAGCGCCTTGCCAAGTCGAACATAGTTTTCAGCCTGTGAGCGAGTAGTCGTGAGGCCTCGTCGAACTAGCTCTTTGTCCAGTCGCGTTTTCATGCTAATACATCAAACTTTCTGCCTTTTTTGTAATCTCAGCAATTTTCGACCACGATTGATTATTGGTCATGATACTAATAACATACGTCCCGCTCGGATGCTTCACAATTGCTGCGTCGTTCAAATAGCTCCAAAGAAAGCCAACTTTGTTATTGACTGAACCAGCCGAGCCAGCTGGTATGCCCTGCCGGTGGTGAGTGCGAGCCATCAACTGCAGCATTAGCGTACGCTCTGCCCCATTCACCAGCTGCCCATTGTCAATCTCAAGCATTGCCTTGTGTAGGTCGTTGGTCGTCGTCTGTGACGCCGTCGCATTAGTAAAGGTGGTTGCCCGACTATAGCCTCGTGCGTATAAAAAGTTATTCAGATTGGTTCGGCCAAACTTCTCCATCATTGCCTCGGGACAGGCATTGTCTGACTGCACGATCGTTCGTTCAATACATTCACGCATTGTCATGCCATTAATTGGGTCATCGTATGACAACTTCTTTTCAGCAATTTGATTGAGCGCATATGCTACCACATAAACCTTATAGGTACTCGCGGCCACAGTCTGTTCACCACCGCGATAGCTCGCATACCAACCACTGCCGCCAATCTGGCGAATCGTCACTCGTATATCACCGTCCTCGCCCAACGAGTTTACATAGGCCTGTAGTCCTGCCGGTGACTTGGTGAACGTGTGATTATTATTAATTCGTGGTGGGACGGGAGTAGTCATAACCGGCAGACTTACTTCGGCCTGAGTGCTATTAGTCAGCACTTGCTCAATTTTTTTTACCATCTGAGTCATGTCAATTGCACGACCATTAGGTCCACTCTTCCTCGACTGTTCAACCCCATCAGTTAAGTACACCTCTGTAATTCCAGTAGGTTGAACAACTTTTTTATCAAAGTGGCTCTTTATAAAGGTTGTTATTTTTTCGGCGTCGAGTCCAATTACTATCTCCTCGGCTCTAGACGCACTAGCCTGATCGAACACTAGCCAGCTCGCGATTGTTGCCTTATCTGCCGCCACGGCTATATCCTCGAACATCAGCTCCATATCGTGATCGACGATAGCCTGGGCTCGGCGCTGCTGCTCGGTCAAATCAGTCGCTCGAATAGCGGGGTCAGTATGCGTAAAATTCACCGCCAGGTCTGTTTCTTTACCCAGGCTATACTCCGCCTCCTTCACACCACGAACAAACTGGTCGGCCCCGAGGCGTGCGCCCTGACTTCCACCGGCAATCTTCACGGTAGCGCCATCAACCGTCAGATGCGCGTTCTCTGCTGCAATAACAAAGTTATGCTGATTACGCTCTACGAACGAAGCTAGCGCCTGTTCGTCTATTGTCGGCTCAAATGTCTCAACATCTGGCGCCGCCCACAAAATACTTGACGGGATAAGTCGCTGCCACCACGGATAGCTCAGTGTTCTATCAACGATATTCGCTTTGTCTGTAGAAATACCAACGTCCGCGACTTTGTAGGCCAGCATCACCCTGTCTTTACCTCGTACCTCAACAGTAGATTTGTCATATAGCTCGTCAACTCGCTGTTCGATCTCAGCGCGTAACATACTGCCCACCGACTCGCCCGCAAGCCGCGTCATCGGAAGCGTCCTATCCGAAGGATATAGCAGCTGCGCCAGCATAACCACACCAGCTAAGCTTGCACCGCAAATAAGCACGATCCGACGTGCCTTTCGTGATGTCAATCTCCCAATGAGTACATCTACCTTTTTTCGGCTGATGAAGCGCGCTATCTTCACCTACCTATTGTACCAAACTAGTCCTTTTTTCGTTCGCGGTATTCGCCAGTGGCGGTGTCAACACTGATTACATCGCCTTGCTTGATAAAGGCTGGCACTTTCACGACAAGCCCAGTCTCAAGCGTTGCATCCTTGAGGACACTTGATGTCGTATCGCCCTTAACCACATCAACCGTGTAGGTCACTTCAAGGTAGAGATTTTTTGGGAGTTCGACGTTGATTACTCGTCCGTCAAACAGTTGAAAATTCAGTTCATTGCCCTCTTTGAGGTAGCCCGCAGCCGTATCGACGACGTCACCCGGGAGCTCAAATTGCTCAAAGCTCTCAGGGTCCATAAAATAAAATGTCTCATCATCTCTGTAAAGATACTGAACAACTTTGTTGTTCACCTCGGCAGGTTCAATTTTCTCTTGACCCTTGAAGGTTTTAGGAATTACACTGCCATCAAGTAGGTTCTTGAGTTTGACATTTACGATAGAGCCGCCCCGCCCCATCACCTTTTGTCCGTACTCAACGACGCGATATGGCTTGCCGTCAATCTGGCAGACAACGCCTTTTTTTAAATCAGTCGGCTGATACATCTATCTCCCCTTTCGTGCAATAACCCTGACCTCATGCACACTTATGCGTGTAATTAGGTCAGGGCTAAGTTCCTTTATTGCTAGTTGCTGGTTACAAATGGCATCAGCGCCAAGTGTCGTGCGCGCTTGATAGCAAGTGCGAGGCTGCGCTGCTGCTTGTCGCTCAGACCAGTCTTGCCGATTGGCTCAATCTGCCCGTAGGCATTGATAAAACGCATCAATGTCTTGACGTCTTTGTAGTCAAATACCGTCGGTGTATCTCTTTTTGATCGCTTCATTATAAAAATTCTCCTAGAATGGAATCTCGCTCAGATCGATTGGCTTGTCATCGATCTCAGTTACTGTTTCCTTAGTATTACTATTTGATTGGCTGCCCTGAGAGGAGGCGCCGCCCTGGCTGCCGCCAGATGGCCCATCGAGGAATGTCACGTCAGTCGCAGTAACCTCAACACGAGATCGCTTCTTGCCGGTCTCTTTGTCGTCCCAGCTATCTTGTCGTAGTCGACCCTGGACCAACACGCGGCGACCTTTCGCCAGATATTGCATCACTAGTTCGCCGAGCTTTTCCCATGCGGTGATATCAAAGAAGTCAGCTTGATCATCTTGTCCGACTCGGTCAACCGCAAGACTAAAGCTTACGACTGTTCGGCCAGATGTGGTTGTTCGCTGCTCTGGGTCGCGCGTCAGGCGTCCCATTAGTATAACTTGGTTAATACTTCGTGCCATTTCCCCTTAGTCCTCCTGTGTACCCTATTGGCGGGCGCCTAATTTATTTCTCGTTTGAATCGTCGCTCTCAGCAAACTTCGCTTCACGCTCTTTTTGCTCAGCTAGTGCCTGGCGAAGCTTGTCGTCAGCCTTTACAAGTAGGTAGCGAAGTACTTCGTCGGTAATGTTCAGCACGTTTGAAATCTTCAATGGTGCTTCAGCTGGCAGCTTGACCTCAAAGTATACGTACACTGCGAAATCTTCGCGGTTGATTTTGTACGCAAGTCGCTTCTTGCCCCAGTTGTCTTCTTTAATGATTTCACCGCCGTTATCGGTGATTAGGCCACGGACCTTGTCCAATGCCTTGTCTAGATCTGCTTCGAGATCTGGGTGTACTAGAACTGTTAGTTCGTACTCTTTCACGCTTCCTCCTTTGGAATCCATGATGGATGCTTATGCTGTTTCACATAAACTTAGGTTTATATCAGATGTAATTATACGGCAATCGTCGGCAATTGTCCACCCCTGAGCACACTGGGCGCTAGGCGTCTGAATCGCCGCCGCCAAGGTCATCAAGGCTATTGATTAGCACTTCACGCGGCCTAGACCCGTCAGCTGGACCGATAATGCCCTGCTCTTCCATCTCGGCCATAATCCTAGCCGCCCTAGAGTAGCCAACCCGCAATCGCATCTGCAGATAGCTGGTTGAGGCTTTCCCGCCCTCAACGACCACCCTGACTGCGTCCTTGAACATGTCGTCGCCACCCTCAGAGCCCATATCCATCACTACGCCGCCCTTACCGTTTAGTTGTACAGGCTGAGCCACTACTTCGTCGTTATACTGTGGTGCAGACTGCATGCGCAGATGGTCGGTGATACGCACCACTTCGTCTTCAGTAACCCATGCACCTTGGATACGCTTCGGCTTACTCATGCCAGGGGTCAGTAGCAACATGTCACCCTGCCCAAGGAGTTTCTCGGCGCCTATTTGGTCAAGAATTGTGCGCGAGTCAACCTGTGAAGCCACCGTAAATCCAATACGTGCTGGAATATTTGCCTTGATAAGACCCGTAATTACGTCAACGCTTGGCCGCTGCGTTGCGAGCACCAGGTGAATACCGACCGCACGCGCCTTTTGCGCGAGTCGGACGATCAGCGATTCAACGTCCCGCGCCGCTACCATCATCAGGTCGGCTAACTCATCGATCACGATCACAATATATGGCATCGCGCCCTCTTCGTGCTGCTGGACATTACCCGCTTCATCGGCCACAGCGATCTTTGTGCCCTTGGCTTTAACCTTTTTGTTGTAAGTAGCGATGTCACGCACCTGCTCATCCTTGAGCAATTTATAGCGTCGCTCCATCTCATTGACCGCCCACTTGAGCGCCGAAATAGTCTTTTCAGGCTCAGTTATAACAGGGGTCAATAGATGTGGTATATCCTCATAGGGTGCCATCTCAACTTGCTTTGGGTCAACCAAGATCAGTTTCATGTCGCTCGGACTATTGCGATACAGCAAACTAGTCAGCAACGTGTTGATCATCACCGACTTACCCGAACCGGTCTGACCAGCTACGAGCATGTGCGGCATTTTGTTGAGCTCGCCAATTGCCGCCTGGCCAGATATATCTTTACCGATAGCAAAACTGAGCGGCTCACGCGCACTCTTCCATTGCTTTGAATTCAACACGCCAAACAGGCGTACGTCGGCTGCTTTTCGGTTCGGCACCTCGATACCGACTGCTCGCTGACCAGGTATCGGCGCTTCGATACGCAGACTCTGAGCAGCTAGATTGAGAGCGATATTTGTCTCAAGTGCCGTGATGCGGGTCAATTTAACACCGCTCGGCGGCTTGAGTGTATACTGAGTCACCTTTGGACCAATATTTACCTCACCCATCTCGACGTCGATGTTGAACTCCGCCAAAGTATCACGGATCACCTCGGCGCTATGATGATAATCTCCGACATCGGCCGCACTTTCTTTTTGCTCTAGCAGATCTAGCCCTGGCATCTTCCAGCTTGGATCATGAGCCATGACGAGAGCCGCCTGCTCCTCGGCCACTTTGTCGACCTTGGCGGTGTTTTTGAGAGTCGACAGGCTAGGTGATTTTTTATCTTTGGGCAGATTTTCAACTATTGGCACACCGGCATTGAGCTGGATATCGGCCATTTTTTGGGTCGGCACAGCTCGAGCGACTTTTTTCATAATCTCAGCATTGCCATCACTCTCTATCTGGTCGCTCCTCAGCATACCCCAGATAGTTGAGATCAGCGTCCAGGGGTTGGTGCTGGTGATAAATAGCGTGGTGATCAGTGTCAGTAATATGTAGAGAAATGCCGCAACTGCCGGATCAACCATTGATAGCATCGCCTGGTTGGCCGTATCGCCGACAAAGCCACCGGAGTTTGGAGTATTTAGGAGCCCAAATAGGCCCGATAGCCAGACTAGTATGATAATCGAGGCAAATTTGACGACAAATGGCAGCCTATTCTCCTCTGAGCGAAAAGTATTGACCGATGTATAGACTAGCAAAACTGGCAAAAAGTACATCGCATAGCCAAGTGCCTGACTAGCAACCGCCCCGATCCACTCGATAACTGGACCACCAGTGTTAAACCAAGACACTATGAGCAGAAGCGACAATACTATCCAAAGCACTGCTCCGACTTGAGCCCAAAAACCAGCTGGCAAACTATGCTGCGGCTTGACCGGTGCGGCTTTTTTTCTTGACTTTGCTGATTTTCGCTTTTTCGCCATAACTGTTATCTATTATACATCATCTCTGTTAGTTTTCTTTGTCGACTCTTCTCTATTGTAGCACAAAACACAACATTTTGCAAGTAGCTAAAGGTTGAGTTCGACGGCAGCCTTCATGCCAAGTGTAGTCTTAAGCGCCGACAAGGTTGGGCTCGTTGTCGCACATGAGTTCCAGAGTGCATCAACGCTCGCACTCTCCTCGGCAGTCGGACTCTTTAGGTAGTAGTAAAGAATCCACTTTCTACTCGTTGCAGGTGATGTATTGCACGAATACAACACCATTGATGTTGACTGCTCCATCTGGCTATGCTTGGCGTAGCCATCATCACGTTCGGGAATCTTCTGGAAAAAATCCTCAGACAACAATCCATTGGCAATCAACGACTGACCGAGTGTGCACGGAAAATATGGATACGCACCCTTGTAGTACAGCCAGTTGGAGTTAGTATTGGAGGTGTAGGTCGTTGTGGAGTTATACTGACACAGGCCGTTACTGTCGAGCCCAAGAACGGTAGTTCGATAACCACCAACCATGATTTGGCTATCCGTCCAAAGCTTGAGTGCATTGACCGCCTGCTCAATTTGCTGGACCGCTGCACGGCGTGCGGTGTCACGACTATCGTCCTGCGCAGAGCGATACCCTAGGGTGACAATCGTCGCGAGCAGCAGAACTACCACTATCACAATCGCCAACTCAACTATCGTAAACCCACGCTTCATGCTTATGATTATACATCAGTCCACACGAGATAGACGAATTTATCTAGTAGGCGTTTTGGTTAGGCGATTGACGTGCGCGTGTATCGTTGGCCTCGGTATCCGGGACTTGTTTTGTCGGAAACTTGCGTCGAGGTAGGTCACTTATAGTCACCGGCTTTGCAGAAGGTTGCTGAGAACGAGACTGCTGCTGCGGTCGTGAGTTATTAGAGCCATTCAAACCACCGTTTGAGGCGCCACGAAGACCAATTTCGTTAATCACAGGAATGACAATCGGTGTACGACGTGTCTGATCGTAAAGAATATGTGTCACCTCATCTTTGACCTCTTTTTTGAGCACTTCCACGTCATACTTACCACTCAGACCCTTGGTCATTTTTTGCTTGAGGTATTGGCGAATCAGGCTCATCAGCTCTTCTGAGTCACGCAGGTAGATAAACCCACGCGAGATGATATCGGGGCTAGTCAACAGGCGACCTGTGCCCTTCTGAATAGTCAGTACGACTACAAACATACCCTCTTGAGACATGTGAATGCGGTCCTTCAGAACCACTTCGGAAA
>CAZHRI010000021.1:0-10117 GCA_964534725.1 uncultured Candidatus Saccharibacteria bacterium | reverse complement strand
AAATCGGCGCTATTCTAAGGGTACAAACTAAGTTTAAAGGAGGATGAAATGAATTTCATTATCTGGATAGTAGTCGGCGCATTAGCTGGCTGGATTGCAAGCATGATTATGAAAACTGACGCACAGATGGGTGCACTGGCAAATATAATTGTCGGTGTCGTCGGTGCGCTACTCGGTGGTTGGGTTGTTAGCCTATTTGGCTACAACGTAGCTGCAGGCGAGCTCAGTATTCCGAGCATTCTGACCGCTATCATCGGTGCCTGTATCCTGATTGCCATCCTCAAGGCAGTACGTGGTGGTGCCGATCGACGAGTGGTTTAGTCACCCAAATACCCCCACTTCACCTCATTTCACAAAGCAATATCACACCCTTTCGAGGGTGTGATATGCTATTGACATGAAACTATCAGCCTCGTCTCAATCAAGTGATGCCAGAAGACTATTATTTTTAGTTGATACCATCACGGATATTGTCTGGGAAGCCAACCTAGAGGGCGAGATTGTCTACGCCAATCGTCACTGGTATGAGTATATCGGTCTCGAGCCCGAGGATAGTATCGCAAATTCATGGAAAGAATACCTTCACCCGGACGATAGCGAGTCAGCCAACAAGGCATGGGAGCATAGTCTCGCAACGGGAGAATCCTTTGAGGTTGAATATCGCCTGAAAGAAACGGCAACCGGTCACTACAATTGGTTTCTTGCTCGTGCGATGCCCTATCGCAATCAAGACGGCGAGATTGAGCGATGGTATGGCACCTGTACAAATATTGACCCTAAGAAGCAAAATGAACGGCTCGTTACGCTCAACCGCTCAAAGGATGAATTTATCTCTATCGCCTCTCATCAGCTACGCACTCCAGCAACGGGTGTAAAGCAGTATCTCGGTATGCTGCTCGAAGATATGTTCGGCGAACTCACCCCCCCTCAGCGAGACATCGTTAACCGGGCATACGAAAGTAACGAGCGCCAGCTTCGTATTATTGCTGACCTCCTGAAGGTAGCACAGCTTGACGCGGGTGAAATGCTACTTCACCCTGTCACGACCGACATCAGCGAACTCGTACACTACATCATCCAAGATATTTCGGCGGTTTTTCGCGACCGATCGCAGGAACTTGAATACCGGCCATCTAAAACGCAGGCTTTTGCCTTTATCGATACTGAGGCGATTCGTATGGTCATAGAGAATATTATCGAAAACGCGAGCAAATACAGCGAAGAAGAAACGCGGGTTATCGTTTCTGTGAAACATACCGATGATACGGTCCGCATTCGAGTCGCCGACAATGGTGTCGGCATTGCACCTGCAGACCGACGTCTGCTCTTTGATCGGTTTAGTCGTATTGACAACCCGCTTTCAAAAAAAGTAGGGGGCACGGGACTAGGACTCTACTGGTCCAAGCAGGTCATTGACCTACACGGTGGTGAAATCACCTACCACGCAAACAAGCCTCGTGGAAGTGTATTTACCATCTGTTTGCCAGCGCGGACAGAAAATGTGACAAATGTCACAGAAAAAGGAGAAAAAAGTAGGCCATAATGAGTAGTATGCAGCAGGAGAAAGTTTCAGAAAAGCCAACAATACTTGTCGTCGAAGATGACGTACCCCTCAACGACGCGTATAAAATTATCCTTCAGCGCGCTGGGTATAATGTCCAGACCGCTCTCAACGGGCAAGAGGCGCTCGATACAGTAAAGGAGGTCGACCCAGATATTATTCTCCTCGATTTGCGCATGCCCGTTCTTGATGGAGTCGGCTTTCTCACTCAGTACAACACAAAGGCTCATCCTGGAACAGCGGTAGTTGTATTCAGTAATTATGACTCACACGCCGATATCGATAAAGCCTATGAACTTGGTATCGATCGATACATCCTCAAAGCCCGCGCCGCGCCTAAAGACCTGCTCACACTAGTAGAGGGCATCTTAGAAGAGCAAGACTAGTCGACTAGCTGACGAAAGCTGTCTTCACCAAGGTGCTGCTCAAGTCGAGACATGTCGACAGTATACACTTTCGCCTCTTGGGCCACGACGTTATTATCGACCAGTACCTTGAGGGTTTTGGTGGTGTTTTCACGACTTTGACCAATAAAATTCGCAATCACCTCGTGCGTCAACTTCAACGGAACCATATAGGTTCCGTCCGATCTCTTGACGCCGTAGCGATACACCAAGTAGTAAAATGCGTAGCTCACCTTGTGGTCCGCGCTTGATTGACTCAATCCGGTTGCTCGAAACATAAGTGCAGTTTGTGCGTTCGCTAGGTAGTGAGTGTACTCCTGTTGGGCGGCCGGACTTTCTTTAAGAATCTGCTCAAAATCCTGGCGACCAAAACGCACTGCACGCACATCCGTAAGGGCGGCATAATAAAATATTGCCGTGGGTGCTGTTCGATTGAGCCAGGCAACTGGCATAATCGAGTGACGAGAAAATATATCGACAATCGTTTCATTCCCATCTGCACTGATCGTATATGCTTTTACAGAGCCATCTAGAATATAGTAGCCATATCGCGGTACCTCTCCCTGATAGGCGATATGAGATTTTTTGCGCAGCAACGCCTGGTCCCCTACGTGACGCAATTGCTCGAGCAGTTTTGGGTACATCATTACTGCTGTTAGTATACCGCCCCTGGCCAAAAAACACCATCTATTGTGACAAATCTCACAGTTGCATATCTCGACCCATCATACACTATAGGTAGTATCAAAGTATTGCAAAGACACGAAGGAGGAACCGCATATGCAAGAGTATAATCGATACGTCGCCGTAGCTACCACCTTCCTAATTACGATGGTTGTTATGCTATTTGCCTTTGGCTACTATACTGCCGCCCTGCAGGAGGCTTTTTCTTTCAGCTGGCTAAGTCTTATTGTGAAGTTTTTCATAGCCGTTGGCTCGCTTATTATTGTCTTCTTCGGTCGACCTCGCTCGCGTTTTCATAGGATTTTCCTAGGAGTGGTTGCAACAGCTGCTCTTTGCTTTGGTGCATACGGAGCCTTCACAAGCTCACTGCTTTTTGGTGACGCACTCATTTTTATCGTAGGAACGATAGCTATTGTGGTAGAGACGATAGAGGAAGGGTCCGCGCGAACATCTCACCGCACGGGGCGCGCACTCTCTTCGGGACCTAAAACACAGTCCTAGTACGTCAATATTAGCGTAATCGTCACAACCGCGCCCGACAAAAAGTTCAACCAGATGAAGCGCCTCCAGGCAGCATTTGCGGCTGAGGAGCTACTGTCGGTTATGTTCAGATACGGAAGACAGTTACCCACATATAACAGCCCAGCCAGCGCAAGCGCGTAAGTACCTGGTCCTTGCGCGACGAGTATCGCGACTGCCCCGGCGTAACACATCACCGCAAACCATACAGTCACACGAGCACCTAGAAATGTGGCAATCGAGCTCAGTCCACCCTGACGATCGGGGTTAATGTCTTGCACTGCACCAAACGCGTGACTCGCCATGCCCCATAGGAAAAAGGCGACAACGTACGGTACCGCAGTGACATCAAAACCTGTCAGTGATAGTGCGAACAAAAGAGGACCGACAAAATGCAGACTGCTGGTTATCGAGTCAAGCACGGGTCGCTCCTTAAACCGTAGCCCTGCGACTGAATAGGCCACCACAAAGAAAATTACACCAATCAAAATCAGTGCCGACCAGACACTACCAAGTGCCAGTAGTGCCAGTATGAAGGGTATATTGCTGTACAAGACGGCACGAATAATGGCCGGATGCAAGCTCCGCTGCTCACGCATGCCCTCGATACCACCCTTGCGAGGATTTCTAATGTCAGACTCGTAGTCGAACACGTCGTTGATTCCGTACATCAATAAGTTATAGGGGCCTAGAAAATAGAGGGTTGCAAGTATAAACATCACGTCTATGGAGCCCCCCGTAACCAGATATCCAGCAGCAAACGGATATGCAGTATTAACCCAAGATATTGGGCGCGAGACCAGAATAAGCTTCCTAGCCTTCTCCACGACTCGCGCCCCTCCATCGCCACACAATCGGTATTAATATACCAGCGAGCACTGCATAGAAGAAGTCTTCGACGGGAGCGTCACCAACGCTCAACCCAAGTATTTTGGCTTCATCGTACGCCACAATTCCCGCGCCCACTAAAACCGAGTCAAAGATTGCTGTGGCCACCAATAAGATAATCATTGTTCCTGTCATGGCTGGGGTCCAGCTCAGTTTTTTTGCCGCAAATAGTCCGCCTATAATTACCCCTAGGAAGACGAGGTTTAATACAATATACGTCATGTCCTCGTCTCCAGTATTCTATACATAATAAGCGTAAAGTAGCAGAGGAATGTCAAAAAGAGCAGCTCCTCAATCGGAAACTCTGGCGCGAGATACACCCCACTCATAAACTCTGAATGACCACTGAAGAAAATTCCTAGTGCGATGCCGAAAATATCCCATATGATAAATACCGTGACTCCAATGGCGACCGTGACTATTGTGCGTCGAAAGTCCTCCCAAAGAGCTAGCTTATATCGCCAGTCCAGCACGACCATACCGAGCATGCTCACCACTATAGCCATAAGGTAGAGCCAGGACATTATTCAAAATCCTTTCGGATCAGTGGACCCGCCCGGCGATCGCCGACTATCTTCTTATAGGTCAGCTGAGCACCAATCAGACACATTGGCAGACCTATGCCCGGCAATGTCCCCGCCCCGACATAGTAGAGATTCTTGACCTTCTTGCTTTGGTTGTTAGTGCGAAAAATGACGCTCTGCAGAAGCTTGTGGGACTCTCCACCAAATGCGTTGTATTGCCATGCATTAAACTGAGCTTCGAAGCTTCGGGGGCCAAAGATATGCCTGCTCACAATCCGCTCGCCCAAGTCAGGGACATGCATTTGCTCAGAAAGAAGCCCTATTACCCGTTCGGCCAACGACTTTTCTTCGTCGCGGCTCAACGACACGCCGGCCGGTATTGGCATGAGTACGAAGAGATTTTCATGACCCTCAGGTGCAAGTGTAGGGTCGGTTTTTGTCGGATTGCACACATAGACTGAGGCGTGCTCAGGCACCTGAGCATTTTTATATATATCATCAAAGTTCTCCCGCCACTTCTCTACAAAGTACAAATTATGGTGCTGCAAGTTATCGAGTGGCCCCCGTACTCCAAGCGAAATAAGCAGTGCACCCGGTCCTGGTTGACGCTTTTGCCAGTACTTCTCTGGGTATGTCTGGTACTGCGGCTCGAGTAGCCGTGTCTCACTAAAGGCTATATCTGCATTCGATATCACAATATCTGCGTTGATTTCACTACCATTAGCGAGCCGAATACCCACGGCCTGACCATTTTCAACTACGACCTTATCAACTTCGCTATTTAAGTGGTAGGTAATGTCGTGCTTACTGCCTAAATCTTTCATGTCATCAACCAGCGAAAGCATCCCCTTTCGTGGATAAAACACACCGCTCGAAAAATCCAAATGAGTCATAAGTGAATATATCGCCGGAGCCTCAAAAGGCGAGCTGCCGAGAAATACCATGTGATACTGAAGTAGTTGCCTCAGGCGAATATCACGAAAAACGCGGCCTACATAGCGGTCGAGACTCTGCAGAGCCAACGGCAGCATCATCCACGCATACTTAATGATCGGCCAGTGCAGCACATCCCGGAGACGTTCAAAGTTATTATAAAGAAAGTACCGAACTGCCAAGTTGTATGTGCGCGTGCTGCGACGCACATACTTTTCTAGCTTCTTACCCGCTCCTCGCTCAATCGACTCAAAGAGGTCTCGGTCCTTGCTTACGTCACCCATTACATCAGCCGGGGGCTTGTTCTCAAAAAATACCCTGTAGCCAGGACTAAACCGAAGAAGGTCAAGCCTCCCCGTAGCGCTTGCGTCGAACAAGTCATAATACTGTTCAAAAATCTCTGGCATAAGATACCATGATGGCCCCAGGTCAAATAAAAACCCATCGCGCTTCACCGCCGCGATACGCCCTCCAAGATGCTGATTTTTTTCATACACCTCAACGACGTACCCGGCCTTGCCCAACAAATTAGCCAGCGCCATACCACCGTAGCCTGCGCCCACAATAATTGCCCGCTTAGACACCTGGTCGCCCCTTAAAAAGACTGGTCAATAGCAGACTAAGCTTTACCCCCGCGTTAAGGCGGATACGCCGCTGTTTTATTTCTGTAGCCGGCGTATTCTTTAGCTTCCTAAGCAGTCGACCATAGTAAAGCACACTCAAGTTCACCGCTCGTCGACTGCTGTCGGGTAATTCCATAAGCCCGCGACTCGCCTTTTGGAGATCCTCTTCGATATCACTCACGATCTCCTCTTTAAGCGTGTCGTTAAAGTCTTCAAACTGCACACCAGGGAAATACACACGACCCAAGTCCCTATAATCTGCCGCAAGATCGCGAAGAAAGTTAATTTTCTGATACGCCGACCCGAGCGCACTGGCCGCGTCCCGAAGACGCTCATATTCTCGTATATCTCCATTCACAAAAACTCTCAGGCACATGAGACCGACTACTTCTGCTGAACCATGAATATACTCCGCATAGCGCTGATCTGTAAAGGTTGCTGGCTCAAGATCCATAGCCATGCTCGCAAAGAATGGTTTTAGCAGAGTATGATCAATCTTATAGCGCTCAGCTGTCAGGGCAAAGGCTGACACTATCGGATTTGCGCTGTAGCCACGTTTTATTCCAGCATAGACCTCAGACTCCAGGTCTACAAGCAGCGATGCGGCATCTTTACCGCGGTACGTATCAACAATTTCATCGGCTATGCGCGTGAGTCCATAGATCGCATAGATATGTGGTTGAATTCCTCGTGAAAAAAGCTTGATACTGCCACTAAATGACGTTGAGTAACGCTGGGTAACAAGGCGGCTGACTTCGTACGAAGTAAGGCTGTATAGCTCCACTACTTTTTCCTTTCTGTCGCAAGCACAATAAGCTCGTTCGCTTCTTCGATAAACGCCGAACCAATGTCCAGTGTGCCAAGAGCCGCTCGGGCACGGTGGGTGTAGTGCGCAATTGCCTGCTCTGTTTCATCAAGCGCACCAGACTCTCTCAGTAGTTCACGTACACGATCAGCATCGTCCATAGAGATACCCTCATTACCAAACAGTGTCTCAAATTCTAGTTTCTCAGCATCACCAGCAAGCTGATAAAAGCGCTCGATCATATACGTGCGCTTTCCTTCACGGATATCGCCAGTATTCGTCTTACCCGTCTCAGCCTCATCGCCAAACACACCCAAAACATCATCCCTAAGCTGGAAGGCGATACCAAGGTTCTTTGCAAACTCGATGACCCCCTTCTCCTGGTCGGCCGAAGCGTCTGCAAGGCAGGCGCCAATAAGCATTGGTAGTATAAATGTATAGCTCGCCGTCTTGTGCAGTGCGATGAGTTCCGGTGAGGCCCCGTCTACTCCCAAAAACGCCGCTTCGGTGTCGAGTAGTTCACCGCCAATTACCTCAAATATTCCTCTGCCGAATATTTTCTGCACTTCTACGATTTTCGTCGAGCTGATGTTGGCAGATAGTATCATTTGATACGCTTCTGAGAGCATAAGATCACCAGCCAGCAACGCAGCGCTATGTGCGTAATGTAGGCGACTTGCAGGATCCGTTACCGCTTCCGCGTACACCTCATCGTAGCTACCGGCAATATTCTTCACCCCATACCGCACATAGTCACGATCAATGATGTCGTCATGGATGAGCATTCCGAGGTGCAGTAGTTCATGAGCCGCAGCAACGGGGACAATCGATTGAACATCGTCGCCGCCGAACATTTGGTAAGATAACACCACAATGCGAGACCGGATCCTCTTGCCTCCCGAGCCCATAAGCTCACGTATCGCAGACCACAGTCGTGCATAATCACCACTCATTGTCATTGCCCGCCCTAAGCTTTGGTCAATATGCAAAAAAATAGCCGAGTCAATGTCAGTCCGAACCGACCTCACAGTATCTGCAGATAGAGCACTCATGGGATGATTATACCCTGTTGATAGTCTCTTGAACACAGCACACAAGCAAAACACGGTATACTTTTAGTATGAGTACGTTTGGTCATCATGCCTTTTAATCATTATGCAAAAATTAAACGCATTCTTGCCCAGTACCCGGACGGCTGGGTTATTAAGCGCATCAACAAATCAACGCAAGCGAAAAATTTCAGGGGCGAAACTGTCGCTTTCGATCACTACTATCGTATATATGACACGGCCAACCAACCGATCAAGTATTGCAAGTTTCAGCAACTCGAACGGCTCGCTCATATACTAAAGGTACCGGCTGAGGCGCTACCGGTGATTGATATAGATAGTAACGAGCAAACAGACTAGGCGCTTCTCGTGTGTCCGCGACGCTTCTTGAGCGCACCGTCGCTCATTTCGTAGACGGTATCGCAATATTTAAGTAGTCGCTCGTCATGAGTAACCATGACTGTGGCTTTTTTGCGCTCACGTGTCTCGCGCGCCAATAAATCGACAACTTCAAATGCTCGACTCGAGTCAAGGCTGGCTGTCGGCTCATCTGCAAGAATCAGACTTGAGGTCCCATACAGTACTTTTGCAATCGCTACTCGCTGCCTCTCTCCGCCAGAAAGATCAGCCGGATATTTGTGTCGCAGGCTCGCGACGTCAAGTGTCTTCAATAGCTGATCCATTGTATCGGCCTGCTCTTTGCGACCAGTCACCTTATCTATGAGCTTTAGCTGCTTCTCGACGGTCAGATATGGCACGAGATTAGAAGCCTGCAAGATAAACCCAACCTCCGCAAGTCTCACCTTAGACAGCTCCTTCACCGACAGTTTCGTAATGTCCACTCCATCAATCGATACCGAACCAGCTGATGGATTCTGAAGCCCGCCGGCAATAGTCAGAAAGGTACTCTTGCCAGACCCGGACGGACCGATCACGGCCGCAAATTCACCAGCCTTAATAGTAAAATCGGTTTTTTGAAGCGCGACGACTGTTTTGCCTGCCTGAACAAACTTGCGGCTGACGCCGTTCAGTTCCAGTATTGCTTGTGCTTTTTGTGTCATCCGATTGCCTCCACGGGGTCTATCTTGGTGACCGATCTCACAGAGACGATACCACCCAGGGCGGCGCAGACTAAAAACAGCGCCGTGATACCCACAAAGAAGATCGGATTTATCATGAAAGGCACCTTGGCGCCCAGCAACACACCTGTCGCGATAGCCAGCGCCATGCCGACGGCCAGGCCTAGTACAGACAAAATTGCGACTTGAGCCATAACCGACCACCCGATATAACCGTTCGACACGCCTTCAGCCTTCAGTACACCAAAAATATTCTTCTTCTGCATCGTTAGAATATAGATGAAAATAGCCAACACAAACGCTGCGATACCAATCAGAAAGCCTATCATCAGGCTAAATGTAAGCACTTGGGCCTGGTAACCGGGTAGCGCAAAAATGAAATCCTGAAGTGGCTGCCAACTTTTCGTATCACTAGAGAAATTATCCGCCTCCGCGCCGCGAGTCACCACTGCGCTAATGGTCGTATCGTCGCGCATGCCAAGCATGCCAGAGACTTCACTTACCGCAACGCGCCAATCATCGAGAGACATATACACCACTGGCGCGGTCTGAAACGTCGCTTTCTCGACAAAACCAACCACTTCATATCCCATTTCTGCTCCCTGTAGCTCGATACGATCACCCAGCTGGACTCCGGCCTTTTCTAACTCATCGCTCACTACCACCTCTTGAGCATTGGAAATTTGCCTACCCGACGCCACCTCAGGACTCAAGAAGCTGTCGGTGTTGATACCGAACAGCGAGACATCCTCTGCTTGATCGAGCTCAACCGTCGCAGCCCCAACGCCAAGTGGGGCAACGTCGTCGCTCAATATATCTTCATAATCTGACTCAAAAAGCAGAGATCGTCCGATATTATTGTTGGCATTTTCGCGTAGAACGATACCGCTGGCATCCCACTTATCGAGCGCCGCGGTGTAGCTTGTAGCCAACCCATAGGCGAGCGCTGTCAAGAAAAACACCAAATAACCCACAAGCACAATAACTGCTGTTATAAGAATAAACCGAGACTTCTCTTTGATGATCTCATTTATCGCGAGGAACATAT
>CAZHRI010000020.1:0-10242 GCA_964534725.1 uncultured Candidatus Saccharibacteria bacterium | reverse complement strand
CCCCATCAGGCTTAATTTAAGAGGCAACGCACCGTGCGCCCGCTGCCGCGAGCGTTGCCGCCGCCCGGGTAGACTTCATCGGCGTAGAAGCTCGCGAAGAAAGCGTAGCTCGAACCGCCCGGATAGGCCGAACTAGACCACAGACCACCCCAACTGCCCTGGCCGGCAAAACCCTCCCACCAGCTGCCAGAAAAGGCCCCTTTAAATGCACCGCTTGGACCCCACTGGGCGATGCTTGGTCCACTTGTCTGATACATGCCACTACCGCCAAAGGCGCGGTCGAGATCAGCAAACTCACCCTGACCAGGGTCGTAGTCGCCACCAGTTGGTAAGCGCCAGCCACTTGGGCAGATGGAGTATGGGGCGTTGCCAGCTCCAGCTGGGTGGCTGGTGCGGCTTTCGCCAGCCGTTGCAGCCGACCAGTTGTAGAGATAGCCGTAGTTGCTGTCGCCAGGGACAGGGCCGTAGGCGCGTGGATTGTCGTAGTTAGGCGATCCAGTGGTTGTGAGTTGTGGTAGCGTAAAGTTAGAGCCTACATTACTGTCGCTTGGTGTGAGGGTGATGGAGCCGCTGGTAGAGCCAAGCTTGAGGTTGTCGAGCATCCAGCACTTGTTGTCTGCCAGCTTGGCGATACGGTAGGTGCGGGTGGTGCCGCCGCGGGTGTCGGTGACGGTAAGGATGGCATCTTCGTTGCTGCCAGTGAAGGTTGGGAGGGCGGCGCATTGGGCACTGGTAACGTCTTGGATGGGACTGTTGTTGGCAATGCTGCCACCGTCTCCGCCACCGCCCGTGCTTGATCCGGTGTGTCCGGGGCAGGTGCCTTCGGTGATGCCACTGGTGTTCGAGACATGGAAGGCAGGAACACCCTCACGGCTGGAGGTGGCGGTGAGACAAAAATCTTGTCCGTTGCCGCTGCGAGTATACTGGAAGGTAGTGCCAGGACTCTTCTTCAGGGAGCCGCCGTCAGTGATCTGACCATCGATGCCTGGGTAGTTGCGAGTTTTGGCATGCGCTAGACCAAGCTCTGTCGCGCCGTTGCGCAGGTCAGACTTGATGGCTGCCTCGGCAGCACTGCGCTGTGTACCGGTGTACGCCACGATTGAGATAGCAGCAAGAATTGCGATGACGGCGAGGACAACAAGGAGTTCGACGACGGTGAAGGCAGATCGACGGGATACTAATTTTAAGCGACCGCTAGGAGAGAGTTGTGTTTTCTTAATTATATTGCTTAAGATATCCATGGTACTCTTCTTGCTCCTTCAGATACTAAAAATATGTATAACTTGCTATGATTTTACCATGAGTGTTATGAAATGAATACCCCGCCTAGCTAGGCGGGGTATTTTCTGTCGTTTGAGGGCTGTTATTGACAGCCTTCACACATCGTCAAATCGGCTGGATCCAGCGGCGCAAAGGCAGTGCCGTTTGCAGCTGCTGATGCCTGGGCGGATGCGTTTGCATTTGCCATTGCCTGATCAATAACACAGAATGCAGGTGGCTCTCGTTCTAGTCCCGCTTCAGCATGACCGTAAAAGCTTCTGACGGAATGTCGACTTTGCCGAAACGTTTCATCCGCTGCTTACCTTTTGCCTGCTTTGCAAGCAGCTTCTTTCGTCGTGAGACGTCACCGCCATAGAGCTTTGCTGTCACGTCTTTACGATAGGCTGATATGTCTTCACGAGCGATGAAGCGACCGCCAATTGCCGCTTGCAGGCTTACTTGAAATGCCTGTCTTGGCACAACATCTTTAAGTTTCTTGACTACTTCGCGACCCAAGCTTTCACTTTCAGAGCGGTGTGCCATCACAGACAAGGAGTCTACCATCTCGCTGGCTACGTAGAAATCAACCCGCACCAGATCTTCTGTCCGGTACTCACTAAGCTCATAATTGAACGAGCCATAGCCGCTCGTAACGCTCTTCAGCTGGTCATAAAAGTCAGTCAAAAGGTTGGCAAGTGGCGCTTCAAACGAGATTAAGGCTCGCTCATCAATATAACTAATATTCTTTTGCAGCCCGCGCTTGCCGACAATAAGCTGAATCACTCCGCCGATATACTCCTGCGGCACCACAATCTCGCCGCTTATCCACGGTTCTCGAATTTCAACAATTCTTGTCACATCAGGCAAGTCAGCGGCCGACTTGATGCTGACATCCTCACCTGACACTAGCGTTAGCTGATAGTCTGTCGACGGATTAGTCACCACTAGATCGAGGTCGTACTCACGTTCCAGCCGTTCGCGGATAATATCCATATGCAACAGCCCCAAAAAACCGATCCTGACACCAAAACCAAGTACTGGAGAATTCTCAGGCTCAAACTGCAGCGCCGAGTCGCTTAAACTTAATTTTTCGACCGCCTCTTTAAGGTCGTTATAGTCTTCATTTGAAACAGGGAAGAAACCCGCATAGACAAAGGGTCGCACGTGCTTGTAGCCGGGTAGTGGCTGATCGGCAGCTCGCCCGGCGACTGTGATTGTGTCACCCACACGCGCATCGCGAGTGGTCTTAAGATTGGTGACGATATAGCCAATCTGTCCTGTTGCAATCGCTTCCTTTGGCTTCATATCAGGACTCAATTGCCCGACCTCGAGCGCCAAACCGTGTGCGCTCGTCGCCAGCATCTTTATTTGGTCGCCCTTACGAATTTCACCATCTACCACGCGCGCGTACAAAATAACACCTCGGTAGTCGTCATAGTAACTATCAAAAATAAGTGTCCGAGTGGGCTTATCCGCTTCACCCGTTGGAGCTGGGATTTTCTTAATTATCGCATCGAGCACCTGGTCGACATTTTCGCCAGTTTTTGCAGAAATCTTGATAATATCTTCTTCGGTACAGCCGAGCAAATTGATCACCTCCTTGCTGACACGAGGCACGTCAGCGGCCGGCAGGTCGACTTTGTTGAGCACGGGGATAATCGTTAAATCTTGCTCTAAAGCCAGATACACATTGGCTAGCGTTTGTGCCTGAATGCCCTGCGACGCGTCAACAACAAGTACCGCGCCTTCGCACGCCTGAAGACTGCGAGAGACCTCATAGCTAAAGTCGACGTGACCTGGCGTATCAATCAAATTGAGGTCATGCCCTTGATAGTGCATCCGGACTGGCTTGAGCTTAATCGTGATGCCTTTTTCGCGCTCCAGATCCATGCTATCAAGTAGTTGCGATTTCATATCTCGCTTCTGGACTGTGCTCGTCAGCTCCATCATCCGGTCAGCTAAAGTCGACTTGCCATGATCAATGTGTGCAATAATACAAAAATTCCGAATAGACTCCATCTGTTTCATCTCTGTTATTATAGCACAGACAGATACACGTAGAGCCCTGTCGCGTCGGCCCTATGTCTTATTGACATCAAATCGCGAAAACAGTAGCCGACGCGCCCTACTTAGCACAGGATTAATTTCCTCTAGCTTCAGCAGCTTAGATACCGCCCCAAACGCGACAAAGCTCATCGTCACTATCGCTATGAAGCGTGGAAATGCGCTGTAAAAACTATCATCGGTCTCGCGAAACGGCAGAAGCAAGACTCCACCGTAACAGACGATAGCCACGACACCCGCCGCAAGAACCATGCGCCACACGGCATTAACGAAACTCAGATCGAAAAGCTTAGGCATGCGTCGTCCCATTATATAAAACAGGATAGCGACCTCGATAATCGCTACGATTGACTGCGCCCACGCCAGTCCGTAGGCCCCCATGTCGAGCACCATCGCGAGCATGACTGCCAAAATCACATTAAGGCCGATTGACACAAACGATATATAGAGCGGGGTTTTTGTATCTTGCTGAGCATAAAACGCCCGAGCTGCCATATGGTAGATAATACGAAAAAGTATCGCGATAACCAACGCGCCCAAAATGCCTGCCATCAGCGGATCTCCGGTGTTACGGATGAAGTGGACAATGTACCCACGGGTAAAGAACGTGATCACAGCCACCGGTAGCGCCAGCCAAATAATGACTCGAAGAATCGACCGCAGTTCCGCCTGGAACAGGTCCATTCTACCTTCGCCTAATCGTTCGGTCAGCTGCGGAAATACAGCATTACTAATCGCCACGCCAATCAGATTGATCGGCATCATATGCAGTGTCAACGCCTGCTGATACGCACGAATTGTGCCGTCAGCCATACGTGATGCAATATTAATCTCAACCAAGCTCACTGCGTAGTCCATACCCTGATCAACAGAACGCGCTGGAAGTAGCCGAAGCGCCTTACGAAACCCTTTGTTGCGCCAATAAATCTTAAAGTCGTAGTCAAACCCAAGCCCCATCAGCCCGACTGAACTGACGATTAGCTGCATCACCGAGCCCAGAGCGACACCTAGTGCTACACCCATAATTCCTCCGTCAAACACCTGCCAACCAAATAGGTTAATCCCGTCAGTAAACCATACTGTACCGATAATAATACCGACATTATAGATCATTGGTGCGAGCGCATAGAATGTAAAGCGTCCAACGGCCTGCTGAATACTGGCGATCACTGCAGCGATCGCAAAGATAAATGGGTTGATTGCAATGACTCGCATCATGCTCACCGCCAAAGCGTGGCCCGACTCGCTCAACCCTGGTGCAATCACATAGCCCATCAGTGGATCTGCGAAAATGATGATCAAAATACTCGCAATCAGCGTCGCGAATGCCATAAAATTGATCATACTTGAGCCAATCTGCCACGCCGACTGCTTATTCCCCTTAATCCAGCGAGCGTTAAAAACAGGGATAAAGGTTACGCTTAACGCACCCGAAACAAGAATAGCGAACATGAAGTCAGGCACCATGAACGCCGCGGTATACGCATCAAGTCCTACAGGATAGCCGGCGAGTCCCGCAGCCTCATTGGGCATGTAGGCACTGTTGAGAAGGCGATCACGGAAGAACCCAAGTAGGCTTGAGAGCAGCATAGAGCTTGCCAGTAGCGTAGCGGCCAACTTAACAGTTAGCCGCTTATTCACCTTACTGACCGCTCGACGTACTCGACTCATACTGACCCTTTCCTAGGCGTGTAGCGTAGCTTCCTTTGGCAGAATGGTTTCTCCAAGAACCTCCGCCACTGCCCCTTCTTCGAGCGTTTCTTCTTCAAGTAGAGCCTTAGCCAACTTGTCGAGCTGCGTTCGGTTGGCCTGCAGCACTGCTTCGGCACGCTGAGCAGCCTCTCGAACCAGGGCTTCAACTTCTTTGTCGATGAGCTCCGCAGTCGCGTCAGAATAAGGACGATCACGAGTCATCTTGTCGAACATCAACCCGCCGTTGTCTTCGTGGAATACCTGGTCGCGAAGTGACTTACCCATTCCCTGTTCGATGACCATATCGCGGGCTATTTCCGTAGCCTTTCGCAGATCAGACCCAGCACCGGTTGTTATGCCATCGTCGCCGTAAATAAGCTTTTCGGCGACTCGTCCGCCCATTGCCCGAGCAAGCACGTCCTTGAATTCGTAGACATTGGTGTAGCTTTTATCCTCAGGTGGGAGGAACCACGTCACACCGCCAGTACCACCACGAGGAATAATAGTGACCTTGTGCACAGGGTCAGAGTCGGGCAGTACATGACCTACCACCGCGTGTCCCGCTTCGTGATATGCAGTCAGTTCCTTCTCTTTTTCGTTCATAACCTTGGTCTTGCGCTCTGGACCAATGGCAACCTTCTCGAACGCCTCCGTGAGATCGACATTGGCGATCTTTTTGCGTCCGTTACGCGCAGCGACAATGGCTGCCTCGTTGGCTATATTAGCCAAGTCTGCGCCAGATGAACCAGCAGTTTTTGCCGCCAATTTATCAATATCGACCGTGTCGTCAGTCGGCTTATTCTTAAAGTGAACCTTGAGGATAGCCTCGCGGTCTCTTCGCTCAGGTAAGGTGATATTGACTCGTCGGTCAAATCGTCCTGGACGGAGCAGGGCAGGGTCAAGCACGTCAGATCGGTTGGTGGCTGCAAGCACGATGACATTCGCATTTGCATCGAAACCATCCATCTCAACGAGGATTTGGTTCAGGGTCTGCTCACGCTCGTCGTGACCGCCACCCATGCCAGAGCCACGCTTTCGTCCCACCGCGTCAATTTCGTCGATAAAGATAATGCATGGTGCGTTTTTCTTCGCCTTTGTGAACAGGTCGCGCACACGTGATGCACCGACACCTACAAACATCTCAACGAATTCAGAACCCGAGATCGAGAAAAATGGCACCTCTGCTTCACCCGCCACAGCCTTGGCCAGCATAGTTTTACCGGTACCCGGATGACCGACCAACAGCACACCCTTAGGTATCTTTGCGCCAAGCTCTTGGTACTTCTTCGGATGCTTTAAAAAATCAACGACTTCTTGCAGATCCTGCTTGGCGTTGTCATTGCCCGCGACATCGTCAAACACTACCTTTTCTTTGTCCAGACCATAGAGTTTTGCCTTACTTTTGCCAAATCCCATCGCCTGATTGTTCTGACCCTGAGCTTGTCGCATCATGAACATAAAGAAGGCCACAATAATCAGTACCGGCACTATCATAATTGCCAAGTTCCAAATCGCATCTCCGGTAGTTGATGGTGGCTTTATATCAACAACAGTGCCCGACTCATGCTCGAGCCCTTGTTCGAAAATGCTGCTGCCAGCCTCTTTCACCGAGCGCTCAGTTGGCTTGTCTTCGCCTTTTGGCGTGATCGCAATATCATTTCCCTGAATCTCTAGTTTTGTTATATCACCACTATTGGCTCGCGAAATAACCTCTGATAGCGGCACGTCCTTCAGGTTGGCGCCTGGCATCAGTGCGGCATAAATACCAAGTCCAAGAAATACTACTATCGCCCAAAACAACCCGAGTCGGACCATCTGCTTTGGCCCGCCGCTTTTTCCATCTTTCTTCTTCGGCATCTTCATTGCCATACTATACCTGCCTATCCTTTCATCATCTTCGATTATCTACTTCTATTCATTTTATCACTTTTGGCTCATCTGTACATGCCAGTCTTCGCGCCCGAGCTCCACTGTGATTCCTTGGCCGATATGCCACCGCGTATGAACCTTACCGGTCTTTATCGCCAGCCACAGATAGTCCAGCTGACGGCCAAGCAACGATACGCCGCACCGATTGAGTACCGCATCATACAGTAATTCACGTGCCACCGTTTTATCTACCATCGTTATAAAATACCGACGAAAAATAGGGAAGTGTCCCTGCTCTATTTCCCTGCTAATTTCGCGGCGCAGGTCTTGTTGGCTGCTCCATAATTGGTAGATTTGGAGTTGTTGGTCGCGGGGGAGTCGTGCGAGCTTTTGCCTGAGCCGGTTACGTGTATATACCGTCTGACGGTTTGTCTCGTCCTCAACCCATTCTAGTCGCTCCCCTAGCGCATACTCTATTAGTTCGCTTTTTGTTCTTTTTGTCAGGGGACGCCAAATTCTCTCGTCACTCATTCCAGCCAACCCGCGCCACCGAGTTCCACGCACTATATTGAGCGCCACCGTCTCAACCACATCATCCACGTGGTGCGCTGTTGCTAGCTTGGCCCCATGCCGCTTCGCCACACTGAATAAGAATGCGTAGCGTCGGGATCTCGCCCGTTCTTCACTCGCGCCGTCAAGACTCTCCCGGCGCACCTCGCACGGCGCACCGTATCGTTCAGCCAATGCCACAACAAACCGAGCATCCGACGCCGAATCCTCGCGCATCCCATGGTCAAAATGGGCAACCACCAACTCGTGCTCACCTTTTTTCGCCAACATATCCAGCAGGACCACGCTATCAACGCCGCCACTCACAGCTACAACAACCTTCATATCTCTAGTATATACGTTTCTATATCTTTTTTACAAAAAGCTATTGCTTTTTTGTCAAAAGTATGCTATACTGAAAGTATACAGTTAGTATAAAACAAAAAGGATATAAAAATGGAAGACCGCCAAAAAATATCAGTCGAAAACTCAGAATACAGTGTTGAAAAGTTCAATATAGGAGTCTTAGCGACTAGGCTAGCGGCCCTACGAGAAGTCGATCCAGACATTGATGCTATCTTCGAAGCGTAGGCTACCACCTACGGCGGGACCCTCCTGTCATTGACCCCAACGCGCGACACTTTGTTACCATGGCCCTATGAAGCATAAGCAACTTGGGCTTACTATCGTCGAGCTCACATGGGCGGACCCCAACTATCGCCGACAGGGTTACCAAACAGCCACGGGCTGGGCCACAGACTGGTCATTTGTCCAGCCCTAGCTACATAAACCTCGTGCTGCCGAAGGGGACTTTGGCCTTCATCCACTCATCCAGCCCTAGTGTGTCAGCCGAATGCACTGTCCGCGCACCCCAGAACTGATTTATTTCATCGACCGCCGCTGTCAGTTCGGCGGTTTTTATCATCTCACCGAATAGGTCTGGTTGCCTCGCCTCACTTGGGACAAAATCATAGCAACTGACGCCAATTTCATAAGCGGGCAGGGAAGCGGGGGAGAGCATTTCCCTCACCAGCCCCAGCAGTGTCGCTTCGTCGTTAAATGCCCTCTCCTGCCGCCTGAAACTTTGCCATCGGCCTGCATGATAGGTTTTTGCATAGATACGCACACCTCGAGCGCATACCCCCTGGGCTCGTAGTTTTGAGGCGACGTCCTCGCATAAATTATGAAATCGCCTTACTAGTTCGTCGTACCCCAGCTCCTGATCATCTAGTACAAACTGCCGGCCGACTGACTTCATCGCGAAGTCTACATCGTCCACCTCCCAGCCCCTGAGACGTCGATACCAGTCCCGACCCGGCTTGCCGTGGAACACTTGTCGATCCAACACCACCTCTTCCGCATCAAGGAACTCTAGGGGGGTTGTAATGCCCACCTGTCGCAGCCGACGCCCGTATCCGCCTGCAATTCCCGTCAAATCCTCAAGCGCAAGCCGCCCATACATCTCGCGCAGGTTAACACTCGAGATTATCGTCAGGCCGTCTGGCTTATTAAACCCTGCTGCGGTCTTAGCCAAAAATCGGTTGGCCCCTATACCGATATTGCAGAGCATGTATTCGCCGATCTCCTCGCGAATTCTCGCCTTTATCTCCCTGCCTACCTCGAGTAAATCTCTCTCCCGCACCTCGCGCGGGCTCTCAGAAAAGTCAATCAGCCCCTCGTCGATACTTTTCATGCGCACCATCGGTGAATATTCCTCCAAGATCGCCATTAGTCGTCTGTACACGTAACGATATTTTGGCGGGTCACTCTCAAGCGCCACCAGGCCGGGGCAGAGCAGGCGAGCCGTTGCTACCTTCATCCCCACCTTGACTCCCCTCGCCTTTGCCTCATAGCTCGCCGTCACGATAGAAGTTTTTTCAGTGCGCCTGTTAACAATGGCCACTGGTCGACCCCTGAGCATTGGCCGCGACTGCTGCTCTATCGTCGCAAAACAACTATTGAGGTCGATGTGCATAATCATCGGCCGAGCCGTATTAAGTGGCATGGTCGGCCTCCCTCACCAGCCGCCACACTAGCGTCACCGCATCAAACTCCAGCCGATAGTCCGCCTGGCCGTCTGTCACGTCAAAAATATGCACCATCTTTGACCCCCGCTCGTGCGGAAAGCCGAGACCAATCTTGGTAATTATCACTTCCCTGCCACTTGCCCGGCGAAACTTCACCGGTCGACACGACTGCCAACCAGGGCGAAATACCGCTAGTACATCTACTCGTTCATGTAAGAATTGCTCGTCATCCATAGAAACCCTCTTCGTATTAAAAGAGAAACGATTGATATGGGCTCGCCCGTCCGACACTAGTGCGTTTCCTTCACCTGTTCGGCCGAAGACGATTGTGGATGACCATTCACCAGGGATACTTTGCTCGTTCAAGGGAGCCAGTGTATTTGGTGTGGTAAGTATATTATACCACCCACTGGTCGATACTGGTAGAATAGATACACGAAGAACAGGCCGATAGTACTT
This sequence comes from uncultured Candidatus Saccharibacteria bacterium, assembly GCA_964534725.1. Taxonomy (GTDB): domain Bacteria; phylum Patescibacteriota; class Saccharimonadia; order Saccharimonadales; family Saccharimonadaceae; genus Nanosynbacter. The sequence goes on along the minus strand of CAZHRI010000020.1, from coordinate 322 downwards.
ATTAAGAACTATTTGACGGCATCGCTTTGATCGATGACCGACCGGTTATCAATAACGCCGACCGGGCAACCTGGCAGCACGTCGTCTTTGACGCGCCGTATAACCGCGATATTGCCACTGATCTACGCCTCAAGGGTTGGTCCGACCCAAGCCTAGCCAACATACTGAGCCTTTGTCTCGAGCGAAGCAAAACCCGCCTCTAGAAAAGCCGACAAAAATCTGCTACAATCTCATATTGTACACGGCACCATAGCTCAGCTGGTTAGAGCGCAGGACTCATAAGCCTGAGGTCGGTAGTTCAAGCCTACCTGGTGCTACCAAA